>JBDKTO010000022.1 GCA_039680175.1 Veillonellales bacterium
ACTGAACATATGGCCATTATCGCCGTCGTCATCGCCGCAGGCATGGTTATGGCCTTCATAGTGGCCTTGGGATTCCCCCGTCGCAGACCCGGGAATCCCGACAAAGGCTACATTCGCGTCGATAAAAAATGGATCCCGATCAAAGAATATCGTGCCCACAAAAGGATCAAATTCTAAACCGCCCCGTCCGCAGCGCGGACGAATTCCGTGTTATGTCGCTTGCGCGCACACGTGCGCTCGATTAGTATGTTCAGAGATTGAACATTCGCGTGCTCGAGGCCGGTACGCCGGCGCGCGCGGGACAGTCCCTGGCACGAAAAGCGCGATAGCGTGTTTCGGCCGCATCCGTCAGGCGGGGACAATTTTTCTCATGTAAAAACCGCGCCGCCAGAACCTCGAAAACCAGCACTTTGGCGGCGCGACCGTCAGAAAAACGTCCCGACAAGAAGTTAATAAATGGGGTCAGACCCCTACGCGGTACTATTTCGGAATTCATGCATAAAGTTGAAGCAACAACCTGGTTTTGGTGCGTTGTAGTACTATGAGGTATTTCGAAAAATCGTTACTTCAGTATTTATCCTTAAAAGATAAAATGTAGCTTGAAAATATGTCAAAATACCCATATTATGACTTTGCTGCGTTCCGCAAAGCTTGCAGGGCTCAAACGCGATCCCGGGTCGTGGTGCTGAGGGAAGCTCAGGATGATGCGAGAAACGATTTTGGGCTGAAAACTTCAGGAGAAATCCTGAGGTTTATTGCGAATGGCGGACTCGAACAACTAGAATTCATCAATTCAAAGCCATGGGAGAAAAATCCGGATCCATCCAGAAAGATAATTGTGGATGGATACGAGTTTGTGTCGCTGATGAAAAGAGGGTATGTGGCGTTTATGTTCAACGAGATAACGGATTATTGGACGGTAAAGTCGTTTCACATTTCGGACAATGCCTGTATGCCATTCGTCGATGCGTTCAGGAAAGCGGGATTGCTTCCCGGAGGCGACCATGAGTGAGCGCATTTGCCCTGTGTGCGGGGTTGGGAAACTTGAGAGCATGTCCCGCACGATCGCTCTTGCCGACCCGTCAGGGATTGAAAAGACCATACAGGTTTCAGAATATACGTGCCCCAGCTGCGGCGCAGAGGGCGATCTTTTCGGCGACAACGAACATGCCATCCAGAAGAAGTATGCGGAGATCCGTGCGGATGCCGTCGCATCGATGCTGGAAGAGTTTTCCGGGAAGGGTACGAGCTACTCGGCGGCGGAGCGCGTGCTGGGGCTTCCCCAGCGGACGCTTTCCAAATGGAAGAACAAATCGGTGGCACCCTCGGCCGGAGCGACGGCGCTGATGCGGTATATCCACCTTTTCCCCTGGCTTCTCGAGGTCGCCGACAACAAATTTGAAAAGAAGACAGCAATGCGAATCCATATCGCAGCCGCGATGCAGGATTTGTGCCACATGGCTAAAACGAACGACGTGAAAAGCGTGTCCGCCGGAATCGTCGAGAATACCAACAACGCACTATTCTTCGTATCGATGGGAAAATCTTCGGCTCTCTCTGCCCAGGCGCAACGGACGGCCACAACCCCCGCCGAACTAATGGTGAGTTCGGGAGCCTGCGAGTGTACGTATGAAACTTGACACCCTGTTGATATGCGACGACATTCGCCAGGAAGCGGGCGGCAAACAGTCCCTTATGGGGCTCTACAACGATGCCATGATCTTCGAGGCCAGTCCTGAGGGAGTGCCCGCCTGGCCGAAGTTCACAAGGCTGGCATTTTTTATCCGTCTGTCATTCAACGAAGATGATAAAATCCGGAAAGGAACCAGCTTTTCTTTTTCGTTCAAACGGGGCGATGAGTCGGTCGAGATCGCGCGGGGGCCCTTTACGGTCCAGGAACCGGTACCTTCCCGGTTCGTCAACCTCTCGATCATGGCCAACCCCTTTGTCATCAATGGCCCCGGCGAAATGACATTCTCCCTCCTCCTCCTGGACGACCAGGGGAAGGCTTTCAAGACGTTTATTGGAGCGGGATCGATAAGGATCGAGCAGCGCTAAAGTTGGTTCCGCATAAATTTTTGTCAGCATTACCATGATGGGACACGAATCGCGCGCCAAGTTAATAAATGGGGTCAGACCCCTGATCGGTGAGTTCGTGGGTGACCCCATGGGCAAGAGTGAATAGATACACTTGAATTCCATTACGCCGCGCCAGTTTGATCGCGGGAATAAAGTCGGAATCTCCGGTTATGACGAGTATTCTCTCGGTGATCTTGTTGAGGCTGATCCACGCTATATCGAGCCCGATTTTCATGTCCACGCCTTTTTGCTGAATATCGGGCGAAAAATCAATGTCGGTGAGTTCGGCTGCGGCTTTGCCAATTGCCGATTGCTTGAGTTTCCAGCCATTTACCGTCAGACGGCCTTCACGCACGGCAAAATGGTTGGTTCGTTTCAAGGCTTTGAGCCTTTGTTTGTTTGCCAGAGCTGAGAAAAACTATGGCTATTTCGCTCTCATATCGAATGACATAAAGGATCCTTTGGAAGCGCTTGGAAGTTACCGATCTAAGGATCTGGTTGAAAAGGCTTTCGGTAATCTAAAAGAGCGGCTAAATCTGCACAGAACATCGGTGTCTTCAGAAAAAAGCCTCGAGGGATGAACAGAATCTATATAAGAACTATGTGTTACACAAACTTCTTGATGAACTCGATGTGATCGAATGTTTTGGCCATCCTGGTCGTAGACTTCAAATCGTCAAAATCACCAAAAAGCAAACTGAGCTTTTTAGGAAGTTAGTCGCTCCCGTGCCTCTTGGGGTATAAATTCATGGGAATTCAGGATTAGTGGCATTACTTCTGGCTGGCTATGGTAGGGTCTTAAGGAAAATACTCAACAACAAAAGTAATCTCTACAAGGTGTTCTTGTGCGAATAAAAGATAAGATACAGCAGAAAATAAAAGGTCTCTCGGGCGACAACAAGTCGGTGCTCACGCTCGTAGGTGGAACAGCAGTCGCCCAAGTGTTGAGTTTTCTTTTTTCGCCGGTTACCACCCGGTTGTTCAGCCCGGAGGTTTTTGGTGACCTATCGGTTTTTACTTCCATAACCGGCATCGTGGGAATCGTCGTCTGCCTGCGGTACGAACTTGCGATTGTCCTGCCGCAGGACGACGACGAGGGTTTTTCGCTCCTGAAGCTGTGCTTTATCTTTACGGCCATAGTGTCCGTCGTGACGGGCCTCGTCTTTCTTTTCGGCGGAGAGGCGATCTACACAAAGTTCGGGGCAAAGAATCTTGCGGGTTACTGGTACTATGTGCCTATAAGCCTGTTACTGACGGGCATCATTCAGTCGTCGAACTACTGGCTGACGCGCACCAGACAATTCACCGTGCTCTCCTGGAACAAGGTGGTACCGGTACTCGCGGTCAACCTCGTATCAATCGGGCTTGGTTTTGCGGGGAACAGGGATATCGGGGCACGACTCTTCGCGATTCTGTTGAGTAATATTGTCAACATCGCCGTCATCGCCAAGGCGGTTGCGCCGGAATTCAAACCAAAGAAGCATGTCGCGAAATACAGCTATAAAGAACTAATAAAAAGATACAAGAACTTCTTGGTGTACGATATCTGGGGAGCTCTGCTTAACAATCTTTCCTGGATGATCGTTCCGATTCTCATGAATGCATATTATGGCAGCAATGCAGCGGGGCAGTACTCAATCGGCATGCGGGTGATCCAAATACCTGCAAGCCTGATCGGGGCATCCATATCGCAGGTCTTTTTGAAAAACGCGAGCGAGAAGCGGTATAGTAAAACACTTTATCCGTATTGCATAGAAACAACAAAAAAGCTATTTAAGTACACGGCGCCAGTTGCTATAGTATTACTTTTATTTGGCAAACCACTTTTTCATTTTGTTTTTGGGGCAAAATGGGACATCGCTGGTATATATACACAGATTTTAGCACCATGGGCTATCATTTGGTTTATATCAAGTCCTATCTCTGCAATTTATACCATTAATCAGAAACAAAATATATCATTGATAACATCGGTCCTAAATCTAATAACAAGATTTCTATCATTATATATTGGTATGCAATTGAAAAGTGACCTAATTGGCTTATTATTTTTTTCGTTATCAGGAATTTTTGTAAATTCTCTCTCAATTTATTTCTGCTTACGAATTGCAAAAAAAAACGATAGAGAGTGAATATGCATATTTTGGTCGTTCCTTCTTGGTATCCATCTGAGGAAAATCCAATTCTCGGGATTTTTTTTAAAGAACAGGCAGAAGCATTAGCAAAGACGAATGAAACAATTGGTGTATTAGTACTTAGGGAAGATAGCATTTTGAATATAAAGAAGATCTTAAAATATAGAATTAGAGTGAACCATTTTTCTATTAAAAATGATAGCCATATTCAGTATTTGGAACTTTGTTATATTAGTTTTCCTAAAATCAAATCAATTAAGAAATTACAGCGTGATATACTTGTTAAGGTGATAACAAAAAAATATATAAAGATTTATGGGAAGCCCGATATAATACATTTGCATAGTTTTTTAGCTGGAGATATTGCCCTTAGATTTAAAAGAAAATATAAGATTCCATATGTTGTCACTGAACATTCTACTGGCTTTGCTCGCGACCTATTTCCTAATAATGATATTGAATACGCAACAACTATATACAGAAATTCAAGTAAATGTATTGCAGTAAGCAATGAATTTTGTAGCCTATTAAAAGAAAAAACGAAATGCAATTTTATATATATTCCGAATATGGTCAATGCGAAGAGATTTATTATCAAATATTTTGACAATAAAAGCTATTTTCAATTTGTTAACATTGCTTCACTGGATGAAAAGAAAAACCAGATAATGTTGGTTAGGGCATTTTACAATCAATTTAGAAGTGTAAAAGATGTGAAGTTGGTAATAGCTGGTGAAGGCCCTCTAAAACAAAATATCCAGAAAGAAATAGTGTCATTAGGAATAGACGATCAGGTAATTCTTTTTGGGAAAGCTTCAAGAGATGAGGTAAAAACTCTTCTTCAATCATCAGATGCATTTGTTTTATCAAGCCGACATGAAACATTTGGTGTTGTTCTTATTGAGGCCATGAGTTGTGGATTGCCTGTAGTCGCAACAAAATCAGGAGGGCCAGAATCAATAGTGGCAAACAAAAAATTAGGAGAATTAACGGAAATCGACGTAGATTCATTAGCTACAGGAATGAGTATTGTGTACAATTCATATTATGATAAAGAGTATATACGAAAATATGCAATTGACCATTTTTCCGAAGATGCCGTAACTTCTCAACTAATCAATGTTTATAATGAAATAATTGAAAACCGATAATTCATGATTTTAATAGTAAGGTAAGTCTATGCTAAAACAAAATATTGCACTCATCGGCTGTGGCCGAATTAGTTATAAGCATATCGAAGCCGCGCTCAAAAACAGGGATCGGCTTTACCTTGCGGCCGTATGTGATCCTGTCGGCGAACGTGTGCAGGAAAGGGCAGGAGAATACAGGAAGGGCATCCCTGAGAGTGATGTTGCCATTTATGCCGATTACCGGGAGATGCTTGACAAGGAACATCCCGATATTTGCGCCATAGCGACGGAATCGGGCTACCATCCGCGCATCGCCATGGATTGTTTGAATGCCGGCGCCCACGTTATCTGCGAAAAACCGATGGCGCTTTCGACTGCCGATGCAGACGCGATGATTGCTGCTGCCGATGTTGCCCATCGCAAACTTGCCGTGTGCTTCCAAAACCGCTTCAACGCTCCGGTGCAGAAAGCACGGAAGGCGCTGGAGGCTGGACGTTTCGGACGCATGCTTCACGGCATGATCCAGGTACGGTGGAACCGGAACGAAGAGTACTATTCACAGGCACCGTGGCGCGGGACCTGGGCCCTCGACGGTGGGACGCTCATGAACCAGTGTACGCACGGCATCGACCTTCTCCAGTGGATGATGGGCGAAGACGCAGTGCGGGTACAGGCGGCGACACGGAAATTCATGCGCCCCATCGAGGCTGAGGATTTTGGCTCAGCCATCGTCGAGTTCAAGTCGGGGGCCGTCGGTATCATAGAGGGTTCCGCTGATATCTATCCAACGAATCTTAATGAAACCTTGAGTCTGTTTGGCGAGAAGGGGTCGGTCGTCATAGGCGGGCTCGCGGTCAACAAAATCGAGACTTGGCGTTTTTCAGATGCGGAAGTGGTGGGGGACACGGAAGATGTCGTCCTCAATCCCAATGAGAAGGATCCTCCTACAGTTTATGGGTTTGGACACTCGGCACTGTACGCCGATTTTCTCGATGCAATAGAAAAAGGTAAGGAGCCACTTGTGAGTGGGATACGAGGCAGAAAAGCCCTGGAAATCATCCTTGCCATTTACAAGAGCCAAAAAAAGGGGAGGCCGGTCGAACTTCCGCTTGAAGATTTTTCCACTCTGGATATGAAGGAACAATTTGATGCTTGAGTTAATGACGATAGTCGGCGCCCGGCCCCAGTTCATTAAAGCGGCAGTGTTCTCAAGGCGCGTACGCATGGCTCCTTATGCGGATAAGATCCACGAGACGATTGTCCATACGGGGCAGCATTATGACAGCAACATGTCGGACGTATTTTTTCGCGACATGGAAATCCCAGAGCCCGAGTATAACCTCGGCATCGGATCGGGGACGCATGGGGCGACGACGGGTGCCATGCTGGCAAATATTGAAAGGCTGATCATCGAAAAGAAACCGGATATAGTGCTCGTCTACGGCGATACGAATTCGACGCTTGCGGGAGCATTAGCTGCCTCCAAGTTACATGTCCCCGTTGCCCACGTCGAAGCGGGGTTACGCTCTTTCATAATGATCATGCCCGAAGAACAGAATAGAGTATTGACGGATCATCTTTCGACATGGCTGTTTTGTCCTACAACCACCGCCATAGATAATCTTAAAAAAGAGGGGATAGGAATTTCGAAGTCCCCAAAACCTACCGCTGACAATAAAGATGTTGTCGAATGCGGCGACATCATGTATGAGGGGTCGCTTTACTACAGGGAGAAGGCGATAGAAAAGACAAAAAATTTTATGGCAAAAGCGCCGAAAAAGTTTTATCTATTGACCATCCATAGAGCTGAAAACACCGATGATAGAGAACGAATGACCTCCATTGTCAGGGCAATCAATAGATTTAAGGATGTCGAGGCAGTGTTCCCCGTTCACCCGCGAACAAGAAAAATCCTCATGAAATATGGACTCCAGTTTGAACCTCACGTCCATTTGATAGACCCAGTCGGATACTTTGAAATGCTTGCTCTTGAAAATAAGTGTGAATTTATTCTCACTGATTCGGGCGGTGTACAGAAAGAGGCTTATTTCTTTAGAAAGCCTTGCATAACAATGCAAGATGCCACTGGTTGGGTCGAACAAGTTGAAGCTGGGTGGGATATCCTTGTTGGCTCAGATGAGAAAAAGATATATGAGACACTAAATAAAATGCCAAAATACGGCAAAGAGGTTCAGTTGTACGGCAATGGTCAGACATCGAAGCATATTGCAGAAACATTGCTTCAGGTCGTTTAGGAGAAATCGATGAACTTATACTTCGTATTCGTAAAACGTATGCTTGTTCCGGGCTGGATGTTGCTCTGGGAAGGAAGAAACGGTTGACTCCCCCGATCACTCCCAAGATTACCGGGGAGGTTGAAGCCAAGAATATTGCCCTGAGTTGTAGTTCACCGCCAAAAGACAGAAGTCTGTGGACGTTGCGACTTCTGGCCGACAAAGTTGTCGAGCTTCATATCGTCGAGAGGATTTCCCATGAAACCGTCTATCGCACATTAAAAAAACGAACTGAAGCCCCATCTGCGAACATGCTGGGTAATTCCGCCTCATCAGAACGCAGCATTCGTTGCCTGCATGGAGGACGTGCTGGAACTTTACCAGCAGTCTTACGATCCTGATTTTCCCTTACTCTGTATGGACGAGAAACCTTACCAACTTCTTGGCGAGGCACGAGCATCAATTCCGATGCAGAAAGGCGTCGATTGGCAGTTCACTACTCAAGATGCCCGGATAAAACTCAAGCGACTTTATCCACAGTTTATGATGATAAAGTAGTAGCACTGAACTTTCGGATGAGTTTCTTGAAAAAGTAAATTGTGTCGGTCTTTATGACAAACCATTCCTGCTTTGATGTCGAGCATATTTTCGGGAAAGCACAGCTGGTTGTAGATATGCGTAATGCGTTGTAGAGTGTACAGATAGAAGATGGGAAAGTCTTTAAATTGTACTTCTGGTGATTCAGGAGCTAAAGAAAGTTTCAAATATGACTAAAACTACTTATCAGCAAAAGAAAAGACCTTACTATGATATATTCTTATTACTGATGCTTATTGCCGCAAATTTAGGAGAGATGGCCTCAGTTGGGAAGTTAAAGCTATCTTGGCTCTTTGGATTATGTATATTTTATGTAATTTTTACTTTATATAATAATGATTCAGGGTTGTTTAAAACTAACAATAAAAATAAATATACATTGCTATTTGTTGTATTTTGGCTATTTTACGGATTTATTCAATTTCTATTTACATTTAATAAAGAATATTCAATATCGTTTTTCTCTATATTAATTATCAATTGCTTACTAATATTTCAAATTACACTTCAGACAAAAGATAAAGATGATGTCCTTTATTATAACAAAGCATTAATAGTAGCATTGGCAATAAATATTATAATTGGCTTCTGGGAGTTGAGAACGGGTAATCATCTAGTCAAGTTAGAGGGTGAAAAAAATATTGAGTATTATTCAAATAAAGCCCTTGGAGTATTTGGTAATGGCAATGACTTTAGTACTTTTCTATACCTTGGAATAATATCATTATTCATCAGCCTTTTTTATGAAAAAAAACATAAGTTTTTGCATATTATTATGATTTTTGCTTCTTTATTTTTAATACTAGTAATCGGAGCAAGGGGGCCATTATACGGTGCCCTTATTTTTTTGATTGCATTGCCAGTGTGTTGTTTTTTAATAAAACATATTAATAAAAATGTGTTAATAGTATTTATTTGCACCTTAATTTTATTAGTGATGATATTTTTTATTCGATATCCTTTAGAAGAGATCTTATATCAATTTAGCTCAAGTGGTAATTGGAAAAGTGATCAGTATCGAGTCGATTTGATTAAAGGTTCTTTGCAACTTTTGTTTCAATCATATTTATTAGGAGTAGGTCCTGGGCAGAGTACTAATCAATTGGGAATGAATCCTCATAATTTTTTTGTTGAACTTCTTGCTGATTATGGAATATTTGTATTTGCGGGAATCGCACTATTGTTTCTAAGATTATTTTTTTCTTTTACAAAAACAAAAAATGTAAAACTTTCAGCTTTGAATATGGCATTTGTGTTATCCTTCAGTATTGTATCTGTAAGTTCAAGTAGTGCTAATAGAATAAGGGCAACATGGATAGTAATATCAATATTGTTGTCATTGTTATCTTTTGAAGAAGAAACAAATGAATAATGTTATTATAATTTTTTCGTTCTTGAACATTTGGTCAATCAATGATGGAAAAGGAGCCCCTTCTTTTTATAATACAATAAGAGGCTATGTTGATGATGGCTGGAAGGTTTATCTAGTAAAGCCATCTTGCGGCGATGGAATTACAAAAAAAATGAAGGGTCTACATATTGTGGAGTACCGAAATAAATTTTTATGGAAACTATGCCATATAAAAAGAGTATCATTTTTTGCACGAATACTTAACTCAATTTATGGTGATTATAAGCTATATTCAATAGGGAAAAGGATAATTGAAGATCAACCAAACGCTAATATTGTGTTATATGCATATGAGGTAAATGGTGTAGCCGCTGCTAAACGACTACATGATAAATATGGCAATTTATTTGTTTCACGGTTTCAGGGGACAGTTTTATATAATGTAAAGAGTACTTTTTATAATAGGTTGAAATGGTATCCACATTTTTATGCATTACAGAGACAGGCTGATGTTGTAATTATGACGGATGATGGGACCTTTGGGTATGATACATTAAAGAGACTTAATAATAAAAGTAAAAATGTACTATTCCTAAAAAATGGTATAAATGTAGAACAGATATCGGAATCTTGTGATAAGACTATGGAAATAAAGGCCAAATATGGAATTCTTGATACCGAAGTTGTTTTAATGACAGTATCTAGGCTCGCGAGTTGGAAACGAATAGATAGAGCTATAGTTGCACTCTATAATACTAAAAAATATTATAAGGAATGTAGGTTAATTATTATAGGCGATGGTGACGAAAGGACAAAATTGGAATATATGGCAAAAAGGTTGAATGTTGAAAGTGATGTTATTTTTGCTGGTGCAGTAAAACAAAACGAGGTAAAGTACTATTTGCCACTTTCGACGATATTTTTGTCTTTATATGATATTGGAAATGTTGGAAATCCACTATTTGAAGCAATGTCGGCTTCTAGACCAATAATTACGATTAACAACGGTGACACGGGATCTGTAATAAAGAATTATGAAAATGGAATACTACTTGAAACAAAAGAAGTTGATAGTATTCATAAACACATTTTAGAATTGATTTATGATAAACGATTAAGGACTCGATTGGGAGCTAACGCAAAAAAGTATACTGAGAAAAGTATGCGCTCGTGGGATGATAGAATTGGATATGAGATTCAGTATATTAAAAACCATAAAGCGTTTGGAAAAATGGGATAGTAGATGCGTGAATACCCTGTGAGAAGGGAAAAGTAATATGAATATTCTTATAGTCCCATCTTGGTATCCAAGTAAAAACAATTCATCTTCTGGATCTTTTTTTCGAGAGCAAGCAATAGCTTTGGCAAAATATGGTCATAGTGTAATAGTTTTAAATGCGACATTTGCGCCTAGAAGTGATTATTTCTCTCCTGAGAATTTTCGCTATATAAAGCGGAAAGATGGTCCAATAATTGAGTATTCCTATGTTGTGCCAACATTTGGTTTTGGACGTATCTCGCGATTTGCTTATATAATATTCAAAAAAAATATGTTTATGCTGTTTGATCGAATCAAGAAAGATAATTATATTGACATAGTCCATGCTCATTCATATTTCCCGGCCGGGCTTGCCTCATGCTCTATTGGGCTACGAGAAAGCATTCCTGTTGTAATTACTGAGCATTCAACTGGTATAAGAAATATGAAAATGGGTAGTATTGAATTAAAGAACTTGAATAAAGTTGTTGAAATGGGGGATAGGTTTATTTGTGTTTCTGAAAACCTGAAAAGTGAAGTAATTAAGGTAACCAATACTAGAAAAGAGATAGATGTAATTCCTAATATGGTTTCATCACTGTTTTTTGATTATATGAGAACAGACAGATGTAAGCTACAAAAGGAAAGTGACGATTTTGTCTTTATGTCAATAGGATCGCTAATTCAACGGAAACGATTTGACACATTAATCGATGCATTCGCAATGGCTTTTAAAGATAATAAACAAGTCGTTTTAAATATTGTTGGTGACGGCCCGTTAAAAAAAGAATTGGGGAAAAAAATTTGTTATTATGGCTTAAAATCTCAAATACATCTTCTTGGGCAAGTGTCGAGAAATATGGTTGCAAAAAATATTTCTACTTCGAATTGCTTTGTACTTGTCAGCGAATATGAAACTTTTGGTGTTGTATATATTGAAGCGATGGCTTGTGGGAAACCTGTTATTGCTGTAAAAAATGGTGGCGCTGAAGGAATAGTGAAAGATTCTAATGGCATACTTGTAGAAGAGAATAATGCTGATCAACTAAGTGCAGCTATGATCTATATGTATAAAAACGCGGAAAGGTACGATTCGACATTGATTTCTAAATATTGTTATGATAAATATTCTGAAGCATCGGTTTGTAATCAATTAAGCTTGCTTTATACATCTGCTATTGATGATTTTAAAGATAAACACCATATTGGTATGCTAAAAATATAACTAACATGGAATATATAGATGCGAATCATACATATTGAAGACTTTTTTCATCCAAATGCTGGATATCAAGTTAACATATTATCTAAATATCAGGCTAAGCTAGGGCATGAAGTGTATGTAGTAACAAGTGAGTTCAAAAAGATGCCAAATGAACTAAAATATTTTTTTGGCAACAACAGTATAGAAACTTTAGATAACGAGTTTGATAAAAAGTACAATGTAAAAATTATTAGAGTACCGCTCGTAACATATATCTCTGGTCGATCAATCTATGCTAATAAAATATTTAAGATTGTTGATGAATTAAGGCCGGATATTTTGTATGTTCATGGAAGTGATACTTATATTGGTATTAGATATATATTGAGAGCGAATTATTTAAATTATCCAATAATTTCTGACAATCATATGGCAAAAATGGCTTCAAGGAATAAATTCAGAAACATATTTTATTATTTCTATAAAAAATATGTTTCTCCTGGTATTGTAAGAAATGATATAAAAATAATAAAGATGTCAAACGATGATTATGTTTATAGATGTTTAGGTGTCCCTCAAACGCAGACACCAGTGATTGGATTTGGTAGTGATCTTATGTTATTCCATCCTGATATAAAAACAAAAGTTGCCATGCGTGACTCTTTAAATATACCACAAGATAGCTTTGTCATAGTTTATGCTGGTAAATTGAATGAATCGAAAGGCGCAAAATTTTATGCTGAGGCAATCAAAGATAAGATTACTACTAGTAAAAATTTAATATTTCTTATTGTAGGTAATTTAGTTGGTGAATATGGAGCAATGTTGGTTGACTTATATAACACATCAAAAAATGTAATAATCATAGAGCCAACTCAAAAATATACCGATCTTGCAAAATATTATCAGATGGCTGATATCGCTGTTTTTCCCAGACAATGTTCTTTGAGTTTTTTCGACGTTCAAGCTTGCGGATTGCCTGTTTTATTAGAGACTAATGAAATAAATTGCGAAAGAGTAAAATACGGAAACGGGATGTTATTCAGATCAAATGATATAAGTGATCTACGCGAAAAAATATACAAGTGTATCAATATGCCTGAAACAGAATTAAATGTAATGAAAAATTATGCTATCAGCTATATAAAACAAAATTATGATTATGAAAATATATGCCAAAGATATATGGAAATAATAAATTCAGTATGTAAAATAAATAATAGTATGTTATAGGTGATATTTCGATGTAAGGAATTGCTATTGGAGATAAATCTATGAAAGGGATCATATTAGCTGGCGGTTCTGGAACACGATTATATCCGATGACTCAAGCAATATCAAAACAATTATTACCAATATACGACAAACCAATGATTTATTATCCATTGTCTGTTCTGATGCTTGCCGGTATAAAAGATATATTACTTATTTCAACTAAAGAAGATATCTCTCTTTATAAAAAACTATTGGGAGATGGATCAAGATGGGGTATACAGATACATTATGTAGTCCAATTGCTACCAGAGGGTTTGGCACAAGCCTTTATTCTGGGGGAAGATTTTATTGCAGGCGAAGAATGTGCAATGATCCTTGGTGATAATATATTCTGGGGCACAGGGTTTACTGACATGTTAGTAAAGTCCGCCAATCTTAGCTCGGGGGCAGAAGTCTATGCATATCTTGTAAAGGACCCTGAACGATTTGGCGTTGTAGCGTTTGATAGGAATCAAAAAGCGTATTCTTTGGAAGAAAAACCTAAACAACCAAAATCGAATTGGGCAGTTACGGGTTTATATTTTTACGATAAAAATGTGTGTGAGTATGCAAAGACATTAAGACCAAGTATACGAGGGGAGCTTGAAATTACGGATTTAAATAGAATTTATCTTGAAGAGGACAAGCTATGTGTCAATCTCTTGGGAAGAGGATTTGCTTGGCTCGATACGGGAACATATGCAAGTTTACTAGATGCATCAAATTTTGTGGCAACGATACAAAGACGTCAGGGGTATATGATTGCTTGTCTGGAAGAAATTGCTTTTCATAATCACTGGATTGATAAAGACGGTATTGAAAAGGCTTCAAGTTTTTACAGTAAAACGGAATATGGCAATTACCTTAAAGGACTGATACAATGATGAGAAGTTTCAAAAATATTCTTGTCACTGGTGGCGCGGGATTTATTGGTTCAAATTTTATTCGTTATTTTTTTAATCAGCCATTGTTTGCCGGAAACATTATAAACCTGGATTTACTTACGTATGCGGGTAATCTTGCGAATCTTGATGATATTCAAGAAAAATATGGGAACTCTCGCTACTTTTTTGTCCATGGGGATATAGGAAACAGTGAGCTTGTCAGGGGTATTTTTCGTAGATACTCAATAGATACCGTTGTACACTTTGCAGCTGAGAGTCATGTTGATAGATCTATTCGTGATCCATCCGCCTTTCTACATACCAATGTGATTGGAACTCAGATTCTTTTGGGTATTGCACATGATGAGTGGGGGACGCGAACGGATGTGCTTTTCCATCATGTCAGCACAGATGAAGTATACGGCTCTTTAGGCGAAAGTGGTTTTTTTACCGAACAAACGGCTTATAATCCACGAAGTCCTTATTCGGCTTCTAAAGCATCAGCGGATCATTTAGTCATGGCATACTATTATACTTATGGCCTGCCTATCACTATTTCTAATTGTTCAAACAATTATGGTCCTTATCAGTTTCCTGAAAAATTGATCCCTTTGATGATTAATAATATGAAACAGCGATTGCCATTACCAATTTATGGTGATGGCAAAAATATTCGTGATTGGCTCTATGTTGAGGATCATTGTTCAGCCGTTTTGGCCATAATGCAAAAAGGTGCTATCGGAGAAAAATATAATATCGGCGGCGAAACTGAGTGGCAGAACATTCGTCTGGTTAAAGAACTATGTGAAATATATGCTTTGGAGACAGGAGATAAGCCTCAAGAAATATTATCACTTATTTCTTTTGTGAAGGATCGACCAGGTCATGATTTTCGGTATGCAATTGATTGTAGCAAAGTTAAGAATAAACTTGGATGGAAACGATCAATGGATTTTAAACAAGGCCTTGAGAGGACAGTTAAATGGTATCTTGAGAATCCCGAGTGGATTGAAAATATAATTAGTGGAGAATATAAAGAATGGATAAAAAGTAACTATTATGATCGTCGATCTTTTAGTTGCAAGAGAGATTTTTGATGATAAAGTATGTTTTTGATGACAAAACAGATCTACGGGGATCTTTGGTTGCTATTGAGGGGAATCATGAAATACCTTTTCCTATTAAGCGGGTTTATTATATGTATAATATTCAAAATGCCGCATCAAGAGGTTGCCATGCGCATAAAAAACTTCAGCAGGTTCTTATTTGCATAAATGGTCAATGTAGTATATTGCTAGATAATGGCTTCGAAAAAGAAAAGCTCATCTTATCGAAAAAAACAGAAGGGTTATATATACCTCCCAGAATTTGGCATGAGATTCACGCATGTACTGCTGATGCAATAATTATTTCTTTGGCAAGTGATTATTATGATGAATCAGATTACATCAGAAATTATGATGATTTTAGGAAATATATTGCTGCAAACAAAGAAGGCCTTTTATGATACCATTTTTGTCTCTTAAAGATATCAATGCATCATTTGAACCAGAGTTAAGCAATGTTGTTCAACGTGTCGTTAGTTCTGGGTGGTTTTTGCAGGGAGAAGAAGTTAAGAATTTTGAATCAAAATTTGCAAAATATTGTGGAGTGTCGCATTGCATAGGCGTAGCAAATGGCCTTGATGCACTGACACTTATTTTGCGTGCGTATAAAATACTTGGATTACTAAAAGATGGTGATGAAGTAATTGTCCCAGCAAACACCTATATTGCTAGTATTCTTGCTGTCAGTGCTAATGACTTAGTTCCTGTTCCTGTTGAGCCTAAACTTACGACTTATTTGATTGATGAAGAAAAAATTGAAGCGGCTATAACTTCGAAAACAAAGGCAATAATGCCTGT
Organism: Veillonellales bacterium; assembly: GCA_039680175.1. Taxonomy (NCBI): domain Bacteria; kingdom Bacillati; phylum Bacillota; class Negativicutes; order Veillonellales; species Veillonellales bacterium. Next base: position 16,031 of record JBDKTO010000022.1, read on the forward strand.
GCATCTTTATGGTCAGCTATGCAATATGAATGCAATCAATGCCATAGCAAAAAAGTACAATTTGTTCGTAATTGAAGATTCTGCGCAAACTCACGGAGCAAAAAGCGAGGGGAAGAGGGCTGGTTCCTTTGGTGACGCATCCGGGTTTAGTTTCTATCCTTCGAAGAACCTTGGTTCATTAGGCGATGCCGGAGCAGTAACGACGAACGATGATCAGTTGGCTGGACTAATTAGGCAGCTAGCAAATTATGGTTCTGAAAAAAAATATGTAAACAACTATAAAGGGGTTAATTCACGTTTAGATGAAATACAAGCTGCGGTGTTGTCCCTAAAACTTAAACGCTTGGATTTAGATAACTTAAAAAGACGGAACATTGCTATTAGATACAAAACAGAAATTGGGAATGGTATAGTTGCGCTGCCGTATGGAGTTGAGTCTGAATCACACGTTATTCATGTTTTTGTTGTCAGGTGCCAATATCGTGACCGGCTTATTCAACACCTCACTCAAATGGGAATACAGACGCTTATTCATTACCCAATTCCTCCGCATAAGCAGTTAGCTTATCATGAATGGAATAACCGTAGTTATCCTATAACTGAAAAAATCCATAATGAAATTTTGAGTATTCCTATGAGCCCAACTTTGACAGGAAATGAAATTGATGCTGTTATCAGTGGCTTGAATGCATTCAATGTTTAATAGATGTGATATAGAAGATAATGTGTATGAAGTTTACTTATAGCACCTTGTTTAATATTAATTATATTGATAAGGGCCTTGCTCTCTACAATTCGATACGAGTCTATAATAAAAACTCGATTATATATATATTGTGCATGGATACTAATACCAAAAACGTTTTGGAGAAACGCAGTTTAAAAAATACTGTTTTAATTTCTATAGCTGAACTAGAGAAATATTACGTATATTTAAAAGATCTAAAAGAGCAAAGAAGTTTTGCTGAATACTGTTGGACTTTAACGCCCCATATTATCGAATATATATTCATGATTTATGGTGAAAAGTATAACACTTATCTCGATTCTGATCTTTACTTTTTTGATGATCCTGATACTTTAAATATTGAGATGCTAGACAGTAATTGTCATACATTAATTACTGAACATAAATTCGTAAATGATAAGAAAACCATGCTTAATGAAAAAATGCATGGTAAATACTGTGTCCAGTATAATACTTTTACAAACTGCCCTGAAAGTTTGGCCCTATTGAAGAAATGGGAAACGAATGTTATTGCTGATTGTGAGTATAACAAAAGGAAACAAAAGGCTGGAGATCAAAAATATCTTGAAGAATTTCCTGTCTTGTCGAAAGCAGTATATATTCCTAAAAACATAGGTATTGGCGTTGCACCTTGGAATATAAAACAGTATCGGTTTATAGAGCAAGATGAAAAACGAATAATTATTGCAGATGCTCATGAAAAAGCGCCTATTTTGTTTTATCATTACCAGAACATAAAATACATTTCTGAAAAAATTGTGAATATCGGCGCGGGAAGATGTGATCGACGCCTCAAGTTGGTGCTTTATTATCCTTATTTGAAAGAAGTTGATGATATACGGAAGCAACTAAAAAGTGAGTTGGTTGCAATAAGGGCGAGAAGTGTATCAAGAAACAAAATGTTGGCATTTATCCAAAAATATGTCATGAAATTCAAGCTGCGTGAATGCAGTATTTCAGACATTTTTATTTTGAGAAAGTAGTTATTTTGCCCTTCAAGAAATGCAGATAAAATATATTAAAGGATAAACAAATGAAACCAAACGATATTCTTCTAATCACTGGTGGTACTGGCTCCTTTGGTAATGCCGTACTACGGGAGTATATAGACAAAGATTCTATATCGGAAATCCGCATCTTCAGTCGCGATGAAAAAAAACAGGATGACATGCGTCATCTCTATCAATCCGAGAAGATCAAATATTACATAGGGGATGTACGGGATATTCAAAGTGTGAGAGACGCCATGAAGGATGTGGATTATGTCTTCCATGCCGCTGCGCTGAAGCAGGTTCCTTCCTGTGAATTCTACCCTGTCGAGGCGGTGCGGACCAATATTCTGGGAGCCGATAACGTGCTTACAGCCGCGATCGAATGCGGGGTAAAGCGTGTTGTTGTGCTCAGCACCGACAAGGCGGTCTATCCCATAAATGCCATGGGAATGTCCAAGGCCCTCATGGAAAAAGTAATGATAGCCAAGTCCCGCGATCTCGATGAAAAGAAACAGGTTGTCTGTGGCACCCGCTATGGAAACGTTATGGCTTCCAGGGGATCGGTCATTCCTCTTTTCATCGAACAGATAATGGCCGGGAAGCCCATTACGATCACTGATCCCGAGATGACGCGGTTCATGCTGCACCTGGATGAAGCCGTCGAACTTGTCGAGTATGCCTTTGAGAACGCCCGCAACGGCGATATATTTGTAAAGAAGGCCCCTGCCTGTACGCTGGCGGATTTGGCTCAGGCCCTCAAGGAACTGCTCGACGCAGATACCGAAGTGCATGTAATCGGGACCCGTCACGGCGAAAAAGTCTACGAAACACTCGTGAACAGGGAAGAAATGGCCAAGGCAGTCGACATGGGCGAATATTACAGAATCCCCGCCGATACCCGCGATTTGAATTATGATCAATACTTCAGTGACGGCAATGAGAAAGTAAAGCAAGCGGCCGAGTATACCTCCCATAACACCCGCAGGCTCGATGTGGTGGGGACGAAAAAGCTTCTCATGACCCTTGATTGTGTTCACGAGGCGCGCAGGCAGCGAGGCTTTGAATGAAGGTTCTCGTAACGGGAACGGCTGGTTTTGTGGGACAGAACCTTTCGATAAGGCTTTCGAGAGAAAATGACATAACGCTGCTCCCTTTCGATATCGGCAACACGGAATCGGAATTGATCGCAACCCTTTCGGAGGCCGATGCCGTCATCCACCTTGCGGGGATTAATCGGCCGCTTGATCCGTCCGAATTCGTTACAGGCAACGTTGGCCTTACCTCCATTATTGCCGATGAACTCGAAAAACTTAAAAAACATTTGCCTATAATTTTTTCTTCCTCAATTCAAGCAGAACTGGACAACGAGTACGGAAAAAGCAAGCGCGTGGCTGAAGAAAGGCTAAAGACTTACGCCGAAAAAACAGGCGCGGCGGTACGAATCTTCCGCTTTGCCAACATATTCGGCAAGTGGTGCAGGCCCAACTACAATTCCGCCGTCACCACCTTCTGCTACAATATTGCGCACGAACTGCCGATAAGCATCCGCGTTCCTAATGCGCCATTACGTCTTGTGTACATCGATGATGTTGTCGAGGCAATAGCCACGGCATTGAGAGCGGAAAAGAAAGGCTTTGCCTTCTGCAATGCCGAGCCCGTCTACGAAACGACCGTCGGCAATGTCGCCGCGATGATTCAGGATATTCACGACAAGCGTGCGAACGCTCTTGTCGGGGATTATTCCAACTCGTTCTACAAGAAACTCGCTACGACTTATTTAAGCTATATCGATATTCCAGGCCTTGTAACGGCGCCCGTACTCAAGTCCGACGAACGTGGCTGGCTTTTTGAGCTGATAAAGTCCGATTCCGCCGGCCAGATTTTCGTCTCGACTACGAAGCCAGGCAAGAAACGGGGCAACCACTATCACGATACAAAAGTGGAAAAATTCTGCCTTGTCAAAGGCAGGGCGCGGATATCCCTGCGGAAAGTAAACGGCACGGAGCACTATGCCTTCGATGTCGATGACAGTGACATACACATCGTCGATATACCACCCGGCTACACCCATTCGCTCGAGAATACGGGAACCGAGGACTGCATCGTTCTCTTCTGGGCGAACGAAATTATGAATCCAGCTCGTTCCGACACTTTCAGGCTGGAGGTTTGAATGAAAGATAAACTTAAAGTGATGACCATAATCGGGACAAGGCCGGAGATAATCCGGCTCTCCGAGATAATCAGGGCCTGCGACAAGAGCTTCGAGCACCTTGTCGTCCACACGGGCCAGAACTGGGACTATACGCTCAACGAAATTTTCTTCAAGGACCTAGGGCTGAGGGCTCCCGACCGCTACCTCAACGTTGTCGGCAGCGATCTCGGCGAGACCATGGGGAATATCATTTCGGCATCGTACAAATTGCTTTCGGAAGAGAAACCCGATGCTCTCCTCATCCTGGGGGATACGAATTCCGCCCTGTGCGCGATTCCCGCGAAGCGTCTGAAAATACCCATTTTCCACATGGAAGCGGGGAACCGATGCTTCGATCAAAACGTGCCCGAGGAAATAAACAGAAAAATAGTCGATCACATCGCGGATATCAACCTTCCCTACACGGAACATTCGCGGCGGTACCTGCTTTCCGAGGGTTTCCGCAAGGAACACATCTTCGTCACAGGCTCGCCAATGGCCGAGGTTATCCACAAAAACAAGGCGAAAATCGAATCTTCGAAAGTGCTTGAGGAATATGGCGTCCAGAAGGGGGGTTATTTCGTTTTAAGCATGCACCGCGAGGAAAACATCGATATCGAGTATAAGTTCAACGAGCTTGTTACAGCCCTGAACAGCCTTGCGGAACGATATAATCTCCCCATCGTATTTTCGACACATCCACGAACATGGAAGCGCCTCGAAACCAATCATGTGTCCCTGAATCCGCTCATACATAGCGTAAAGCCACTCGGTTTTACCGACTATTGTCGACTTCAGTGTGATGCCAAGTGCGTCATTTCCGATTCAGGGACTTTGAGCGAAGAGTCTTCCATCCTCAGGTTCCCCGCCGTCCTGCTGCGAAATTCGACCGAGCGTCCGGAAGTGCTGGACAAGGGAACTATTGTTATTGGCGGGTATACGGCAGAAACATTGCTGCAGGCGGCCGCTATGGCAATGGACTTGTTCGATGGCGAGGACAGGCGCCCTGCTGACTACAGGGATAGCGTTGTCGCTGGCAAAGTCGTCAGGATAATCCAAAGTTATACGCCTATAATAAATAGAATTGTTTGGGATAAATGACATTTATGCGGATTTGTTTTTTGACATTAGTATATCCGCTAAATCTATCTGAACGGAATTTGTATTCCGATTTGTTTGATGAAATTTCTGATCGTGGACATGAGGTAATTGTATTTAGGCCTGATGAAAACAAATTAAGCGGTAACCCGATAGAGACTAAGCGCGGGGAAGTCAGCGTTATAAGTGTACCGACTGGCCGGATCACCAAGACGGGAAAAATCATAAAATCCATAAATATGGCTCTTCTTGAGCAACGCTATATGAGAACTATAAAACAATATCTCAAAAACCCCGTCGATCTTGTTGTATATAGTACTCCACCTATAACATTCGTGAATATAATAAAGAAATTGAAGAAGGAGATGAATTGTTCCACTTATCTTCTTCTGAAGGACATCTTTCCACAGAATTCCGTTGACTTAGGCATGATACGTGAAAAAAGTATTCTATATAAAATTCTTCGACGCAAGGAGCGTGCACTTTACGAAATATCGGATAGAATAGGTTGTATGTCTCCGGCTAATGTCAAATATCTGCTGGAACATAATGATTTCATAGCGACGAGTAGAGTGCATGAAAATCCCAATTCAATAAAGCCATCAGAAGGGCAAAAGACGAACATAAGACAAATTCCAATCTTGAAAAACGTCACTATACCTGCAAATGCACTGAAAATGATATATGGTGGCAACTTCGGCCTTCCGCAGGGAGTAAATTTTATTTTGGAGGCTTTGAAGGCGCTTGCCTGCAGGGATGATGTTTATACGGTACTAGTAGGCGTTGGAACTGAATTCGATAAAATTTCTCGTTTTATTCAAAATGAAAAAATCAATAACACGTATTTGTTAAAGTCTCTTCCAAAAGCTGACTACATAGAGCTATTGGCATATATGGATGTTGGATTGATTTTCCTTGATCACCGTTTCACGATTCCTAACTTTCCCTCGAGAGCGTTGGATTATATGGATGCAGGGCTTCCGATTATTTCGGCGACAGACCCTAATACCGATATAGGTGCGATCATTGTTCGGGCTGGAGCAGGCCTTTGGTGTGAAAGTAATGATATAGATGGTTTTTTAACGTGTGTTGATACTATGAAAAAGGACGAAATTTTTCGTATATCGGCAGGGGAAGCTTCGAAGCAACTTCTTCTCGATCATTATACTGCCTCTCCTTCTGCCGACATTATTCTGGATAAGATAAATGAATCTTGTTGAGATCTTAAAGAAAGTAAAACTTCGGTATCCAGTCGTTTGGGATTGGGTGGAAGACATAAATGGTATTTTATTGGGCAAATCTCGATCTCGGCGGATAACCGATATCAAGAGAAAAATATTGGTATTCCCTCTGGGACACAGCGGTCTGGTCTTTAAAGATGCAAAAAAAGAAGATATCCCTATTATAGTTGAATTTCTTAATCACCTTTCTGCTGAAGATGTGGCTCATTTTCGACCTTTCCCGTTTACCGATAAATCGCTTGACCATGTAATTTCATGCGGTACCTATCAAGTCTATTTGGCTATGTCTGGGAAGGAGTTGGTTGGACTTTTCTTCCTTAGATTTTTTATCAATCGGCAATGTTATTTAGGATTTGCTGTCAATAGTTCTTATCGGGGGAAGGGTATAGGTAAAAAAATGATCGAAACAATGGCTAGTGCCGTAAAAGATTCTGGATTTCAGCTTATGTCAACAGTCTGCGCTGATAACCAAGCTTCAATCAAAGCTCATATGGCAGCTGCCCGATTCGAAATTGTGGATTGTCTGTCTTCTAATGAAATTGTTCTCAGGTTAAAAGGCTGAAAAAGCATGAAAAGTCCAACATTTGAAAATTTACTGTCCTTATCGATTCATGGTGGGAATTTTGATACCTTTTACAAGGGCCGTGTCGCCCTCTATGCCCTGCTTCATGAAATGGGCATTGGGAAGGGCGATCAGGTGCTGATGCCCGCCTATACCTGCGTCGTAGTTCCCAACGCTGTCTTGTATCTTGGTGCGGAACCCCTTTACGCCGACATCGAGCTTTCTTCGTTTTCTGTGAATTCCGCTTCGGTCGAAAACGCTCTTTCGGAACGAACAAAAGTCGTACTTTGCCAGAATACCTATGGCCTTTCCGCGCATGTGGACGAAATTGTTGATCTGTGCCGCAAAAGGGGAATCCGGACCATAGAGGATTGTACCCACGGCTTCGGTGGCACCTATAAAGGCAAGCCAAACGGTTCCTGGTGCGATGCTGCCTTCTATTCGAGCCAGTGGAACAAGCCCTTTTCTACCGGTTTGGGCGGCTATGCCCTGGTCAACGATCCGGAGCTTGCGCCGAAGGTTGCCGCGTTTGCGGACAACCTCCCCCAGCCCCCGCCCAGGACGCAAGCCATGCTCTGGGTACTGATGCGCGTGCGCAAGCTCATCAGTCCTGCCACCTATTATTCCTTTGTCCAGGCCTATCGCTACTTGAGCAAACGCAACCTCGTGACGGGCTCATCGTCCGGCGAGGAACTTGAATCAATCGAAATGCCCAAAAACTATCTGTTGGGAATGTCGGACATACAGAAGCGTGTGGCTGAAAAAGCTCTGGTGAAGCTTCCCCAGGTAAACGCGCTGCGAAAGGCGAACGGAGCACTGTATACGGCACACCTTGCGCAGACTGGGCTCAACCATGTCGACCCATCGCTGCATGAAAACCACCTATTCCTGAAATATCCGCTCCTTGTCCACAACAGAAAAGCCTTTATGCGCAAGGCCCGCGAAGCGAACATTCCCTTGGGCGACTGGTTTTGCTCTCCCCTCCATCCCGTCGAAGGAGATCTAAACCAGTGGAAATTCGACCCCGAACGCTATCCCAACGCGGTATTCGCCGCATCTCATGTCGTAAACATTCCCACCGATACGCAAAAGCCAGAAAAAGTCTTGGATTTCATCGACAGGAATGCCGACATGATCATGGATGTTACTCTTGGTGGAAGATTGTGCTAAACTTGAACAGCGCGAGCACAAACCGAAGAAAGAGCCGATAAAGGCCCATTAATCAACCTCACTAGTCTTCTATCGTGAAATGTAATAGGAGTTCGAATGTTTAATCATAGAAGCATAGTGAAAAACCAATGCGCGAGGATCATCGATCATGGATGATCTATTTCCCGTCGGAGACGATCAAATTGTCGACTCCCTCAAGAGGGGGGCTAAAAATGGCGTCGAACTCTTGCTTACACAGTACGGCAGACGGATCGTGTTCATTGCCACCAAGAAGCATGGCCTTTCGCTCGAAGACGCGGAAGAACTAATGACTGACGTCATCATGGAAGTAGCCAAGAAAATAGATGTCTTCGACCCATCAAAGGGATCGCTTCGCTCGTGGATCGGGAGCATAGCCCACCGAAGAGCGATCGATCTTTATCGGAAAAAGGGGAAAAAGCTCATCGAACAGACGATGACTGACGACTGGTGGTCGTTGATTGGGCAAAGCGGAGATTCCCCCGACCACGAGAGCGGGCTGTCACTAGACGCTCGACTCAAAGAGCGTATTGAGTCGACATTGGCTCTTCTCAGCGATAGAGAAAAGGAACTCTTACGACTTCGCGCCGAAGACCTTTCTCTCGATGAAATCGCCCTTATGCTCGACATTGAGAAAAACGCAGTATCGGTCGCTCACTATCGCGCCAAGCAGCATTTCAAAAAACTGTGGGAAACAACCGATCTTCAAATTGTACACGGGTCAGTGGGAGTATAAGCGTGGAAGAGAACGATAGCATCGATACCTTGCTTTCTCAGTATTTCTCCTCCCAAAAGAAGGAAATACTTACTCAACGCTTCCTTCAAATACGCGCACTACAAGATGCGGCCAAACATATTTCAACTGAATCGAGCACTCTATGGCGAGTCGTCCTTGAAACCCTTAATGCAGCACGGATTGATCCGAAAGACTTAGCTTCTCTCGCCGATATTAGCGATGATGAAGCTCAGTATATCGTCGCCGAGGTGCAACCAGAACCATTCAGCCTCTCTCCTCAATCGACTGCTCGCATCCTAATCACCTTTAAGCTCTCAATTAAAACGCTTGAGGTACTATTGAAGAATGCTTTACTAGCCCAATACGCCATGAAAACCTCTCAGCGCGCTCTTGCCAGATCATCTGAAACGCTCGGTAATAGACAGCGGGCTCGCTCGATTCAAGATGGCATCAACGCGCTCTTTATTCAGATAAGCAATGAACCAAAACCATTACGCAGCAATGCAGAACTCCCACTCTTTGCAGAAGATCAAATCAAACTTTCAACGTATTTGTCTGCGGTCATAAACGAATTGAAGAGCAATGAAGCTGAATACTTGCTCTCATAATGATCGCGTCGCCAGCAAACGGATCGAAATGACCTGAGTGCTTACGTTGAATATGGCTGCAAGCTTTTCGATGTCAGGCGTTTGGGATAGATGCTTTTTCAACTGTGCAAGTGGTACTAATAGTTCTCCCGCAAATTCGTTGGCCTCTGATTCTTCGATGGCGTTGTTTTTGATAATGTCTTCGGGTTCTGGAGGATTATCGATTGACACATCAGGCCGGGCATACGAACGTGTATGCCCTAAAACCCAATGCCCAAGCTCATGCGCAAGCGAAAATCGCTTCCTGTGAGGATGATGACTAGCATTCACTGCGGCGTACTTCATGCCCCCTTGTTCGATGCATAGCGCCGATAGGCTAGTAGGAAAGTTTTGCACCTCGATGTAGCAAAAACCGAGATACTCGCAGACTTTCTCAAGATCGACCGGTACTGAATTCTGCCCTGCATCCTTCAGCGTTTTCCGCGCTTTCTCACGGACAAATCCTGTTCTTCCCGGCATATATTCTCCCCCTGTAATGTGATTCCGAATTATACAGCAGAGGGGAGCCCTAGGCATCCCTAGCCTTTACTATAAGAGGATTATAATGGCAGAACGAAAAACAACCCACGTGGTTCCCAACCATGATGGTGGTTGGGACATAAAACAGGGAGGTGGAGAACGCTCATCGGGTCACTTCGACACCAAGCAAGACGCTGTCGACCGCGCTAGGGAGATTAGCCGAAACATCGGCAGTGAACTCTTTATCCACAAACAGGACGGTACCATAGGGCAGAAGGATACCCATGGCGGCGATCCCTTCCCCCCTAAGGGCTGAGCAAAAAGGAGTACGACCATGGCTAAATGGGCAGACTATCTAATCTCTGCGGTACGGTACGATACGTCATCAAACGGCCGACACATTTCGCATTTCCGCGTTCACTCGGACGGAGGTGAATCGGTCGGAACTGCAACGACCTGGACTAAAAACCAGGTGGTTGTTTCCATCAACAGCGGCCAGAGCTTCAAGACGATATACAAAAAGGCGGATGAATGGCATATGGGCGAGGATGTTCGGGGCATCGTCATCGATGACGAGTACTTCCTCAGAACAGACGCAAACCGAATCAAAGCAGACAATCTCGGCGAGCTTCCTGAATTCTAGGGTATTGCCATACCCTTGCCCTTTTATGTTCGCTCGCCCCTCCCTGGCGCCGCCTAACGGCTACTGTTATAGCGTCTCATTGAAAGCCAGGGGAGGGAGCTTTTGAAACAATATTGGCCGATATCGGCCAATATTCCCTGAATTCCCGGCATTTTGTAGCCAGGCGGACACAGGCAAATCTATCTTGAGCAGTTCCAGAATCTCTCGCTGCGTTTTTGTAACCTCGGTAAGTCTCTGTCCGTATTTCCCTGCATAACGAATCTTCGTGGGCGGATCCATCTCAAAAAGAAATTCGCGAATCGTATAGCTCTCGATAAGCCTAGACTCCCGCATTTCTTTCCGAAGTGCACTTATGAAAAGCAAGGCAATGAACTGGACAAATAAACGGCCATCGACGGTCTCAATCGTGTGCATTCGAAGTCGCTTCATATCCAGTCCGTTCTTGAGATCATCGAAACACTTCTCCACAATGTCCTTGTCGCGGTAGACTTGTAAGGCTTCTATGGGATCTTTAAACCGCATCGTTAAAAGCGCCTGGAATCCTGTATATCGCTTTATGTACTGGTTCACTGCCTGGCTGTTGTATGGAAACCTTCATCCCCCGCACCGGCGTCGTCGTGATGATGAAAAAAGTGTCATACAGTTCCTTGTGTTCAGCCTTTAGCTTTCCTGTTTCGAGCTCTTCCTTGTACCCAATGAGTTCCCTCGAGAACCGATCGACCGCGTGCGCCTTCATCTCGGCGATAGAAGAATTCGCCGTAACTGAATAAGCGAGGAACACATGTCCAGTCCAATCCAATGGAAAGTCCAACTCTTCAAACTCAATTACGACCAGCGCGAATACGACGCCGTCATGGATACTCTCAAATCGGGCTGGATCACCATGGGCCAGCGGACGCTCGATTTTGAGGAAGCCTACGCTACGGAGCTGGGCGAAGGCTCGAAATGTCTCGCGGTGGCGAACGGGACCGCGGCCCTGCATATCGCGGTGCTCGCCTGCGGCGTAAGGCCGGGCGACGAAGTGATCGTGCCCTCGCTCACGTTTATCGCGGACTTGAATTCCGTGCGTGTGTCGGGCGGCGAAGTGGTGCTTGGCGACGTGACCTCGCTCCAGGACTGGGCTATGGACCCCGTCGACATCGAGCGCAAGATTACGCCCAAAACAAAGGCCGTCATGATCGTCCACTATGCGGGGTACGCCTGCGACATGGACGCGATCGTCGATATCTGCAGACGGCACAAACTCGCCCTCATCGAAGACTGCGCCCACTCCAACGGCGGAACCTACAGGGGCCGCCGCTTGGGCACCTTCGGCGATATCTCGGCCTGGAGCTTCTTTTCCAACAAAAACCTCGCCGTGGGCGAAGGCGGCATGATCGCCACCCGCAGCGAATCTCTGTTCGTGAAATGCAAGAACCTGCGCTCGCACGGCATGACGGTGGCCAGCTTCGACCGCATGAAAGGCCGCGCCGCGACTTACGACGTGCTCGAACCCGGGTTCAATTACCGCATCGACGAAGTGCGCGCCTCGCTCGGCCTCGTGCAGCTCGCCAAACTGCCCCAGGCCAACGCCGCGAGATCGGCGCTCGTGGCCCGGTATTTCGCGCGCCTCGACGCCATGTCGGAATACCTGAGCGTCCCCTTCCGCCACTACAACCGCGGCACGCCCACCTACCACATCATGCCCGTCCTCCTGGACGGACGCGTGGACAGGGCGGCCCTCATCGAATCCATGAAAGAGGACGGCATCCAGACCTCGATCCACTACCCCTCC
>JBDKTO010000023.1 GCA_039680175.1 Veillonellales bacterium
AAATACCCGTAGATATACAATTTAAGCATATCAGCGGGATTATATGGTTTACGTCCGGTTGTTTTTGTTGTTGCATATTTAAATCCTAATTCATTTAGATTCAAACTACCAACAAACGCATCAAATATGCGTACTGAATTATCCTCACTTATCATTTCATCTAGCGACATAGGGATAAGATTGAGTTGATTCCTGTTTGTATTGTTAGAAATATATCGTGACATAATTCACCTCAAACATGATATCTTACAATTTTATTACCATTGTTGCCATTAGTATTACTCTATTGTTTTCGCACAGTCTGACGTCCCCAACTGCCTTTATCAGGAGTTCCGCTAAGCATCCTATAACACCGAAAACGGAATCAATAAAATTCAGCCTAGTATATGGTCAATCGAAGAAAGATGTGGTAAATTAGTAACTGTAACTTTTTCACAATTGGATCTTCTTGGGATGGAAGTTTTAGACTATCATATTACCGCATGAAAGGGTTACTTTCTTGAAAACATTGACTGTCCAGTATAATAATTACAATCAAAGTGAGTGAACATTTTGAGGATAAGTGATAGTTTTCATCCCTATGCAATTATTACCATTATTTTTTGGTCATTAGCCTATGTTTTGACTCGACTTACATTGCAATATTTTTCCGTCTTCTCTTTAGGGTTCTTGCGTTACTTTGTAGCATCCTGTACTTTACTAATCTTCGCGTTTCTGTCAAAAATGAAACCGCCCTGCAAAAGAGACTTTCTATGGTTCTTAGGCTCTGGAGCATTTGGTTTTTTCTTTTACATGATTACATTTAACACAGGAATGAAAACAGTAACAGCTTCCACCAGCAGCGTTATTATTGCGACTGTCCCAATCATTACTGCGCTGTTAGCACGTTTTATTTACAAGGAAGAATTAAAAAATTTTCAATGGGCAGCTATTGTGATTGAATTTATCGGAGTAATGGTCTTAACATTAATGAACGGAGTATTTTCAACAAATACGGGATTGTTCTGGTTATTGCTTGCGGCATTGGCTTTGAGTATTTATAATCTACTACAACGCAAACTTACTAAAACCTATACCGCATTACAAACCTCTGCTTTTAGTATTTTCTTCGGAACCATACTGCTAACAATATTTCTGCCAGCTTCAGTAAATGAAGCAATGGAGGCCCCAACTATTCAATTATTCTATATTGCAATTTTGGGGATATTCTCAAGTGCAGTTGCTTATGTTGCATGGTCCAATGCCTTTGCAAAAGCTAAGCAAACATCCCTTGTCAGTAATTATATGTTTCTTACTCCTTTTCTAACAAGCGCTTTAGGATTTGTAGTTGCTAAAGAAATTCCTGATTTTGCAACACTTATTGGCGGAGGAATTATTATATTTGGTATTTTACTTTTTTATTTTGGTGATAAAGCTTATATCAAACTAAATTAGATCATTAATATTTCATAAAAAGGCTACTAAATCAGCAACAATTATTGCAACAAGAAAGGCCCACGGCATTTGTCGTAGGTCTTTAAATCGCGTTACAGAAATAAAAAAGCAATGGCTTATTATTTATTCTTTCTCATTTTATTTTGCATTGCTTTTTTCACTGCTTCTAGCATTTCCATTTTATGTTTTCGACTAAATGCTTCAATTTTTTCTGATGACTCATGTGCTTTAATCATTGCTATTAAGGTTGCATGTTCCTCTATAGACTCTTTCCCTCTATAGGGCACAAAAGTATATATAGATTTTCTTATCTGCACCATACGTTGCCATACATTCGCCAAAGCATCAATTAGAAGCGTATTACCACAGCGATGATAAATCATTTTGTGAAACTCAGCATTGAGTTCTCCGAATTCTTCCAACCGTAATTCTTCTATAGCCACCCTCATATCAGCATTTAACTGTTCTAGCCTTTGCAAGTCCTCTTGGTTTAAATGGTCCGACGCCATGGAAGTAGCCGCTCCATCTAAGATAGCCAAAACCGTCTGGTTTTCCTCATAATCTTTTTCTTCGATCATTTTAACAACAGCACCACTATACGGAATCACTTGAATCAGATTTTCTGCTTCCAATTGTTGAATTGCCTCTCTTACAGGGATACTGCTTAAATCCAATTCTTTTTTTATATTATCAATGACAATTCGATATCCGGGTCCAAAGGTACCATTCAAAATATTGGTGCGGATATATCCATAAGCCTGTTCTTTTTTACTTATTCTTTTTTTTGTTGTATTATTAATATTTTTATCCATAATAATATATTATATCATATAATATATTATTTGGCAATTAAGATTATGTCATATAATTTCAACTCTATTCGCTGAATTTATGATAACTTATTTTGCATAATTCATCACTGTATTTTTAGCAAAAATACTACTCTCTAGAAATTAAAATTTCCATCTTCATTAAAACACCATGTATATGGTTCGCTTAAAACTTCTAGTTGTGGATGTTCCATTGCATAAGACTTTAAATTTTCCGATATCTCAATTTCTTCTACTGATATCGTATTTTTAATTCTTACCATAGTAATATTTTCCTTATCTGCTCGATTGCTGCATTTAATGCAGGCCTGAATTGCTTGTTTATCATTTTTTAATACGATTGGTATTTTCGCAGTACTTGTTACGGTGGTCGTTAAAGAATTGGCATAAGTCTGCTCAAAGTCAAATTTGTGAAAAACTCGTTCAGTTGTATAATCACTCAATCCTAATCCATTAGCTCCTCCATGGGATTCTTTCGTAATATCAAGAATGGCCATTCGTTTAAAATTTGGTACACCCACTATTTTCTCTGAAAGAAAACGTCCTAATATATTTGTATCAAACCCGGTTCCGCTAATGTTTTTCCCAATTTCGTCTACAATCATGACATCAAAAGATTTAATATACAGTTGGGGACATAATTTCTTTGCTTCTATTAACAATTCCGGCTCTCGTTTCAAGATAATATCAGTTGGTAACACTTCAATTTGAGCCGTTTCGTGATAAGGATTTTCCAAAATAGCTATACCGCATAGAATATTCGCCTTCTTTAATGCCACCTCGGCTATAGCCGGAATATTTTCAGCCATAGCATCAAATCCTTGATTATGGCAAAAATCAGCACCTTTTTGTTTCCCTAATCCAATTACAATCATTTTTTGTATGCCGCTTTCCACCCTGCCATGAAAGCTTGTATGGGGCTTGACACGATTCACTACAATTGTCCAATCAGCTTGATACGCATTACTATCAAAATAAACGGGCAATCCATTTTTTGACATGCCTATCTTTATCGGTGTTATATTGGAGTAGATAGGCGCTTTAACATATTCTTCCGTAAAACCACGACTTGTCAGAAGATCACGCTGACCTTCTGACGTAGCACCACCATGGCTTCCCATAGCAGGTACTAAAAAAGGTATTGCACCTGCTTCTTTTATAATTTCAACAATTGTCCTTACAATAAGCTGCATATTAGCAATTCCTCGGCTTCCTACTGTAATGGCAATTCGGTGACCTGGTTGTATCCGTTTCAAGACCTGTGATATCATCAGCTTGTTCCGTATTGCTCCAGCGATATCCTTTACCACTGGTCGAGAAAAATGTTGCCGGACTTTGATCACCTTGGGTATAGGAGTGGAAGACAATAATTGATCAATACTATTCACGATAAGCTCCCCCTTGGTGTAAAATAATAGATAAAAAGAGCTTCTCTGTCGAACCACCTGTCTATGTTCTAACCAGAGAAGCTCACTTTTATATTCCTACATATTTATTACTTTACAGTCTCTACGACAGAAGCTTGTATCGTTTCCTCTGTTAATTCTTGACCAATGCCTGGCAATTCCGGTACATCATAGTAGCCATTTTGTGGTTGGTAATTATACTTACAAGATTTAGTATTCGCATCGAGTAACGCATATCGATGCAATTCATGAATCTGGAAATTCGGAATCGCTGCTTCCATTTGCAATGCTGCCGCAGTAGAAATTGGGCCGCCGCATACATGGATTTGTACAGACACGTCGTATACATGCGCCATGTCGCAGACTTTTTTAATTTCCGTAATACCGCCGCAAGTACAAATATCCGGTTGAATAACATCAAGTGAACCATTTTCAAAAAACGGCCGATATCCCCAACGGGTATAAATCCGTTCTCCCGCTGCTATCGGAATATTTACATGATCAGCAACTTTTTTCATCTGTTTAGGATTCAGCGGCATTACTGGTTCTTCAAAATAGTATACACCTAACTCTTCAATCATTTTGCCGAATTGGATAGCGGCTGTCGTGTCGGTAAAAGAATGCATTTCCACAATAATATCAATTTTATTCCCTATTCTTTCCCGAACAGCTTTCAAACGATCATATCCAAGTCGCAATACGCTATCCGACAGTACTCCGTTTAAATTACGTTGATTCCAGTTTCCTTCTTCATCCATAGCAAGCACATCAATTTTAATGGCATCATACCCCTCAGCCACCGCAACTGCGGCGGTTTCCGCATACTCTTCCGGTTTCACCAGCATCGATTTTTGACTACCTTGGCCCCAACCAAATTGTAATTGGCTGGCATACGTCCGGATTTTACTACGGGTCTTACCACCTAAAAGCTGATATACCGGAGTCTGCAAAATCTTACCCTTAAGGTCCCATAATGCAATATCTATGCCGCTCATGGCAGCAGTGAAAACTGTGCCGCCGCCTTGTCCCCAAAAGGTTTTCTTCTGCATCTTGTTCCAGATTTCCTCATTATTTCGTGGATCCATCCCGATAATTATTTTAGCTAAATCTTTTGCCATGCCAAAACCGGCTGAGGCACCTACCCCATAGGCTAACCCAACTTCCCCAAATCCGGAAATGCCTTCATCAGTGTTGATTTTTACTACCACCGGGCGCCACTTACTTGTTGCTGACGAAAAGTCATTCGCTACATCAATAATATCGACACTAGTAATTTTCATATGAATCGCTCCTTTTTTAACTTAAAATATGTATTCAATTGCCATACATTCAATGTAATTAATATTTTTTAATCGTCAAAAACGATGCCATACATACCCCTAACATACCAGCCGCAACTAAACAATACAATCCACTATCGTAACTGCCAAATAAACTGATAAAAAACCCGATTATAACTGGTGATAAAGCAGAAAATCCCGTGGAAATACCATTCATCGTACCGCCCGCGGTCGATAAAACTCTAGAAGGAACAAGGCCTTGCAGTAAAGTCCAGGCAGAAGATGTCGCCATAGAGTTAAAACCAACCGCAAAGGCTAAACAAATAGCAGAAGGATATTTCCCAGGTATAACGGTAGTAGTGTACATAAAAGAGGTCCCCAAAATCATACTAACTAACAACAACGGCGCACAACGGCCGATTTTATCATTAATGAGCCCGTTTATCGCTTTAGTAAAAATGTTTACAATGAACGGCAACGATGCAATCCATCCCATTTCTGCCCATGAAAATCCCTTAGCTACCTTTAGGTAAGCCGGTATCCAAGATACTAACCCCCAATAATTGAATTGCAAACACATATACCAAACCACCAAAAACCAATAATGCGGATTTTTTGATATCAATTTTAAACGGTGAATCAGTGAAAGTTTCTCTTTGACATTGACGCTAGCTTGTTTTTCTTCCATGCCTGCTTCAATATGCGCCAATTCTGCTTTATTGACTTTCTTGCTTTCTTGAGGTCTATCCGTTGTATGGAACCAGAAGAGCCATAACGGTATCAATGTAAGAACGAAGCAAAGATAAAAATTAGCGCGCCAGCCATAATGAGCAATAATGGCGGCCAGCAATGGCATTGCAATAGCCGGAGCAACTGATTGTCCAATAATCCAGCTTGCATTTGCACGTCCTCGTTCCTGAAAAGGGATCCAATGCCGTACGTATACACTTTGCTGCGGATAATACATGCCTTCGCCTATTCCCAGCAACATTCGACCGATAATCAACATCATAAAGGTCGTAGCAAGACTACTCACAAAAATTGATATCAGCATTAAAATAACGCAAATACACATCATCTTTCGTGGACCGATCAAATCTCCCAATGGGGCTAACGTAATATTAGCAAGCCCGTAAACAGCTAAAAAAGACGACATCATTAAACCAATCTGAACCGTTTGGCCTTTTATTCCCATTTCAACAAGAAATGGGTCGTTTGCTGCCAGAATAGAAACATTTACCCGGTCAACAAAAGCAACTGCAATACCGATAAATAGTACAAAAATCATGAAAAAGCGTCGTCTAGTCGGCTTTTCTGCTAAGACATTTTCCTCCAACATTTTCTACCTCCCATAGTAAGATTTTTGAGCTCTTTGAAATCATATATGATTTTATATATTTTATTATATATTAATTCATATACTGCGTCAATATATTATTTTAAGATTCAGATTATCTTAATACTTTTTATTTTCTTGTAAAATATCCATTTTATCGCAATCTCTTTATCGGCTCTCTAAAATGATTATGCATAAATATTACCTTTTGTCCCTAAATCAAGCATAAAAGTAAAGCCAGCGGCGTTTGCGCTGGCCAAATTAATAAATCTGCAGATGATTAGATCCGTACCCTATAAGGAACCCATGAGAGTATAGTTTTCGGTTTTTCTGCCTCTAGGCAGGCTTGATTACGCGGGGCAAGCTGGTGTGATTTTGGGTATCGTCAAAAAGCAAAGGAAGCATTAAGAACGTCCCTCCGCTTCTAGGTCACTGCGAGCAGGCAAATGAGCAAAATGTCGGAGAGTTTATGTTTGATCTTCCAGGCTTGTCTTGGGTCTGGCATTTTTTCTAAAATAGCAATGAGATTTTCCATCTTCTTCACCTCATTGCT
>JBDKTO010000024.1 GCA_039680175.1 Veillonellales bacterium
TGCCGTCAATGACTTTTTGAATGGCCGTCTGGATTTCCTGCAGGATCTTATTAATATTCTCCGTAGCATCGGCGCTGCTTTGAGCCAGCTTCTGCATTTCCTGGGCCACCACGGCAAAGCCGCGGCCATGAATCCCGGCCCGGGCCGCTTCAATGGATGCATTCAAACTTAACAGCTTCGTTTGGGTGGCAATTCCCCGGCTCATATCCAAAATTTTGCCGGTATCCTTGACCTTCTGGGCCGACTCCTGAGACACTTTGACCACACTGTCCGTGGTCGCCGCCAATTCCTGAGAAGACGCCGATATTTCCTCCACAGCCGCCGCAGCCTGATGCACATTGCCGGAAACCTGCTGAACGGTTTTTTCCACCACCGCTTTCTGGCTCTCCTCGTGCACCCGGGCCGCCACTACCGACGCCGCTACTTGTGCCAATGGCTTAACAATTTCAATCTTTCCGGCTATGCCAAAGCTGCCGATTCTTGTGCCGTCATCGGCAGCGATAAGGCAGTTGTAGCCTTCCTTGACATTCGGATTTTGCGCCGCCTCTTCGGCTGTAACCGCATACTCGTCGGCTTGCCCCGTCACGATTTTCTTCGCGCCGCTGTGGACCTTGCCGATGCGATCCTTGCTGATATTATCCGCAATAAATACGCCATTTTCATTGCAAACACTCATTTGAAAGCCGGTTTTGCCGGATACAAACCGTACTAATTCACTGGCCAATTCGCTGCTAATTTTATAACCAGCCACTCGTACACCTCCTTTTAATAATCGGAAACTCATTCCGCTTCTGACATATTCTGCTTTAATTAATTCCACTATTCTTCCTTAAAATCCTGCCCTGCTCTAAAAAAACTGCATATTCCTGCTGCTACAAACGCCGCAGCGCCGTCTGCTTTATCTTTCGATAAATCAGACGGCGCCTCTCCGGATAAGGCGTCCTGACGACCGCCCCTCCAATATTACTATATGAGGTTTAAAACAAAATATATACTGCTTTATTCCCATAGCTGCTGAATATTGCTGCCAACATAGTAATGTCTTACAATATCAGCGGCCGACCATCCCTGCTGAGCGAAGCTGTAGGCACCCCACTGACACAAGCCGACTCCATTACCCCAGCCCAACCCTTTGAAAGTAAATTCCCGGCCGTCATAGGTCATCTCGGTAATTAACGTGGAGCGGAGGCGGTCAAAACCCAGCTGTTTGCGAAACTCAGCACCATATATCTTTTTATCCCCGGCGCCAATATAGAGAATTCGGCCGGAAGGCCCCCTTCCCAAAATGGAAATATCAGCCGGGTTACCATGATAGCCTACGGCAGAAGCCACTTCCGTTCCGGAAATCTTGGCTGTCCAGCTTTGTTCATTTGCCGGAGCATATTGGAAGCAGTTATCGGTTACCGGCTGAAAGTAAGGCGCCGGAGCCGAAATTTCCCGGGGAAAGCCTTCTTCTTTCGTGGCGGCGATCTGTCCATTGCAGGAACTGTAAATGGCATTGACCAAACTGCCGGCATACAGTAAAACTTGTCCCCTTGTCTGCTTCACTGCCTTCCTGACATTATCATTCACTTTCTGGGGAGCATATGCCTGCAATTCCTCCTTTGATGTACTGACATCAGCGTTATGCAGCCGTTTAATCGTTCCGGCTTCGATAGCATGAACCGTCAGCGTCCGGGAGGCGATAGCCTGAGCCGCAAGCGCTTCCACCGGCCAATCCGGCTCCATCTCCTTGGCGACAACCCCTTCCAGATATTTTTCCAAAGGCATACTCTCCACCGCACCGGACTCTGTCAGATAAACCTTAACGACCGGCTCGCTCTTATACTTTGCCAAATTCAACGGCACTGCTCCCGGTATTGGCGCAATCTGTGCCGGCTGGCTGGGAGCAGGAGCCGGTTCCTGCTGAGCCGGTTCCTGAGGTGCCGGCTTTGAGGCGGGAGGACGCAGTAGTGCATACGCTCCCGTAAAAGCTATTATGGCAATTGCTGCCAGGACTGCGATATTGAAGTTCCGGTTCTTGTGCATTCACTCCCACCTCATTGATAGTATGGAAGTATCTTGCAGTATTTATGCAGGGAAATAGTTCATGGCGCTCATAGCTCATAGCTCATAGCTCATAGCTCATAGCTCATAGCTCATAGCTCATAGCTCATAGCTCATAGCTCATAGCTCATAGCTCATAGCTAAAAAACAACAGGCGCCCGGCTTAGCGGGCGCCTGTTGTTTTTTAGCTAATTTGACTATTTAACGATAACCGAAACTCCGTCGGGAACAACGGTAACGGTGGCATCTTTACCGACAATCTCTTCTGCCAGTTTCATGGCCTCCGGTAAAGTATTCACCGCTTTCATATGCATGTCCTGAATCATCTGATGATCGCACTGATCGGTAACAATAATAATTGTATAGTGAAGCTGAAGTCGTGCCAGAATCTGCGCTTCCCATTGATCCGGCAGAGTATCCTGAGGTTCAATGGCCAGAATCTTATCCATGACTTCCTGAGCGCTCTTGGCTTTGGCAAACCATTCGTAGAAGTCTTTACCGCCGTGCCCGTCGTTGCAGGCGGAACAGATAATAATAACGCCGCCGTCCTTACAGGTAGCTTCGGCAGCCGTCATGCCTTTTACCGACTGGTAAATGTTCTGGTCAAGAGGATAGCCGCCGTTGGAGGTAATGGCGATATCGGCAGGTATTGCCTTTACATTTGCCAGTTCACCGGCAAATTTCGTACCTTCCGCATGAGCTTTTTCCAGATCACCGGCAAACGCTTTAATAATTTTCTTATCGGCATCGATGATTACATTGACGATAAATTTAAGTTTAGCGGTTTTTGCCGCATGGAGCATATCAATGTGAATCGGATTGCCTTCCAGATTGCCGGTTCTGGCTTTATCACTGGCAATAAACCGGGAATTATGATTGGCAAGTACGGTAACTTTGCTGACAACACCCGGCAAAACACTTTTGCGTCCGCCGGAGAAACCGGCAAAGAAATGAGGTTCGATAAATCCTTCCGAAACCAGTAAATCGGCTTCTACTGCCAGCTTGTTGATTATGATATCGCCGCCGGAAGGAAGTTTACCGATATTGACCATAGAATCCGGGTCAAAGGCATTATGAACAACAATTTTCTCTTCCGCCATTATTTTTTCGCCAAACTTGCCCAACAGTTCTTCTTTCGTGGTCGGACGATGAAAGCCGGTAGCGATTAGAATGGTAATATCGGCATCGGGATTCCCGCTGCGAATTTCTGCCAAAATGACCGGCATGATAATTTTGCTGGGAACGGGACGGGTATGGTCACTGGATATAATGACAATTTTGTTTTTCCCTTTTGCCAAATCCCGCAGCCGGGAAGAACCGATCGGATTTTCCAATGCCCGCCTCACTAATTCCGGTTCGCCGGCTTCCGGCTTATAATGATGCGCTTTTGATTCAAGCACCCCCAGCAACCTCGCATCAGGTACTTCGGCATTGATAAAAGTCCTGCTATAAGGAATTTTTACAGTTGCCATAATCAGCCTCCTCAAACTATTCTCATTTTATTATTTTAGACAATAAGACATATAATTCCTTCTCGCTAAAATATTTTTTCTACCTCGCGTTGTTTTTAGTTACAACAAATTTTTCGATCAGCTTAACCGGATGATACGACATTTTCGACCTTCGCAAACCGGGAAGCCCTATATCTTCTTCCCGGTTGATATAAATCATATTCTGCCAGTTATGACGGCAAAACTCCTGATTGATTACCGAAAAAATCCCCTTGATTTCCGGATTGCCTTTTTCCACATGAATCACTGCCATATCCCCGGTAATCGGCTCGCCAAAGGTAAATGCCTCTACTCTGTCATCAATGCGGATCACGCCGCCCTGAAATGCCAGTGCGTCCATATTGGTCAAAGCCCGGCCAATTGCCTGCTTTTCAAAAGTCGCATCCACAGCGCGCCGTCTTTTTTCCCACCAGTCGATCTCGGTAGCCATGCATTGTTCGGCCAGATCCGCCGTAAGGGGCAGATACTCGTACTGGCTGTAGCTTTTTTTAAACTGATTGACATGGTTCTTTTTGCCATGATATTTACGGCCCTTTAGTTCCGTTAAGGCCGGAAGACTGTATACATAATCGGAATCGTCCCGATCAAAGGTGAACTCGAAGCAGCCGGGCTTGGCCGCCTCCAGCAAATCAACCATGAATTTCTCGACGCCCCGCATTACAAAGGATATATTCTTCCCGGCGAAGCAGGCCAATATATTGTCCAGCGCCGCCGGCACTTTGTCGTCAGTACAAAAAGGCGGCAGAAAAAAAGTCTCCTCTTCCCAAGTGGCCTTCACATATAAAACATCCTCTTCCAGCGCCCATTCAATATGGTAAGATGGCTGCCACATAAACAAATTTGTAAAATTATAGTGGGAGTTCTCATAACGTCTCCGTTGAAAACATTTGTCGAATACCGGTTTATCGGTTAATTGAATTTCCTGGAACTTGATATAAACCACTCCCTAAGCCGGTAAATAATCTTACCGGTCTGTGTTTGCTAACTATTTTTACTAACTATTCATTATATATTATATCATTCCTGACAAATTTTCTCCTCTGCTCTGTCGCTTATGACAACGGTTTCCCCTGACCGGCAATCGCCTCCGCCAGTTCATTTAAAACCGTCCAGCGATCCAGCAGTTCCGCCAGCCGGCTTTCCAGCTGTTCCCGAGCCGCCGCCAGTTCCTGCAGCAGTGCAAAATCACTGCCGGCAGTATTCATCTTGCTGTTAACAGCCTGCAGCTCCGCTTCAACCCCGGCGATTATTGTTTCAATCTCGTCGTACTCCTTCTGTTCCTTGAAAGTAAATTTCAGCTGCCGCTGCCGGCTCCTTTCACTGCGGCCGGCAGCTTTACCCTTCTCCGGCTTCTTCTCGATATTTTCATTTGTCTGCCGTTCTTCCAAATAATCGGAATAGCCGCCGATATACTGTTTAATTTCTCCTGCATCAAAAGTAAATAATTTGTCAACTACCCGGTCGAGAAAATAACGGTCATGGGATACGGCAATCACCGCGCCGGAAAAATCATCCAGATAATCTTCCAGAACGGTCAGCGTCTGAATATCCAGATCATTGGTCGGTTCATCCAGGAACAAAACATTAGGTGCAGTCATCAAAATTCGCAGCAAATACAAGCGCCGCTTTTCGCCGCCGGAGCATTTGGCAATGGGCAGCCACTGCAGCTGAGGCGGAAATAAAAACCGTTCCAGCATCTGGGACGCGCTGATCATCTGCCCGTCCGCCGCCGGCAAATAGTTCCCCGCTTCCCGGACATAATCAATCACCCGCAGACCTTCATCCATTTCGCTATTTTCTTGAGTAAAATAGCCAATCTTAACCGTTTGACCAATTGAGACGGCACCTTGATCCGGGGTCAAAAGGCCGGCCAGAATATTCAGCAGCGTCGATTTACCGCTGCCATTGGCGCCAACAATCCCTACCCGATCATGGCGGAGAAGAATATAGCTGAAATCATGGATCAGCTCCTTTTTACCATAAGATTTGGTAATATGACGCAGTTCAATCACATCACGTCCTAACCGGGTGCTGACAGCCGCTAATTCCAGATTATCCTGATTCAAATCCGGTTTGGCGGCCTGCAATTTTTCAAATCGTTCAATCCGTGCCTTTTGTTTAGTGCTGCGAGCCTTCGCACCCCGCTGAATCCAGACGAGTTCTGTTCGCAGCAAATTCTGCCGTTTGCGCTCTGCCGCCTGCTGTAATTCCTCCCGTTCCACTCTCATCTGCAAAAACTTGCTGTAATTGCCGTCATAGCTATACAACCGGCCTTTATCCAGTTCCAGTATCCGATTGGCCGCCCGGTCCAAAAAATAGCGGTCATGAGTCACCATCAGCAGAGCGCCCTGACGCTGTTGCAAATACTGCTCCAGCCAGGCTACGGTGTCATTATCAATATGATTCGTTGGTTCGTCGAGAATCAGCAGCTCAGTCGGCGCAATCAGCGCACCGGCCAGAGCAATCCGTTTGCGCTGGCCGCCGGATAAGTCCCCGACCCGGGCGGAAAAATCAGTAACCCCCAGCTTTGTCAGCACCGTCTTGGCTTCACTTTCCAGCTGCCAGCCGTTGACAGCGTCCATTTGCTGGCTCAGCCGGATTAGAGCGGTTTCCCGTTCCGCATCGTCAGGCCGGCAGACGGCCTCGGCCAAAGCCTTCTCGTAATCCCGCAGCACTGTCATCACCGGTGAAACTCCCCTAAAAACCTGCTCCAGCACCGTGGCCGCGAGGCTGAACTCCGGATTTTGCGGCAAATACTCTACTCTCACCCCGCTGCCCTTGATAACTTGTCCGGCATCAGCCGTCTCCAGACCGGCGATGATTTTCAACAAAGTCGATTTGCCGACGCCATTGACTCCGATCACACCGATTTTATCTCCTTCATCAATACCGAAGGTCAGCTTCTGAAATAAAGTTCTCTCCCCGTAGGCTTTGGTGATATCTTCAATGGAAAGTAAATTCATTTTCTAATCCCTTCTATATTGATAAGTTTGCTGTCACTCCGTCTATCCTTATTATAACCTGTCGTAAGCCGTTTTGAAAATTTTTGACGAAATGCCCGTTTTTATGGCAGGATTTTTTAACATATCATGGTATTTTAATTAAAGATAGGGTATTGCTGTCAAGCACTACCCTCCTCTAAATATTTCGCAATTTTCAAAGCTGTCAGTGATTTACCGACTTAACGGAGGTTATTGATTTATGAAAAAAAGTTTCGAACCCAGTCTACAATCTATCCAGCCACCTGCCCTGCCAGTCAATACCCTCTCCTTTTCCGCCGGGGCTGCCGCTATGGAAAACATCGCCCTGCCGGATCTGATTCCCCTAAAAGAACTGCAGCACCTGCAGGATGTTTACGCCGAAACTGCAGGAATCGCTTCCATCATCACCGCTGTGAACGGCCAGCCCATCACCCGTCCCAGCAATTTTTCCAAGGTCTGTACTATGGTCAGGAGCACCGAAATCGGCGCCCGGAACTGCATGCACTCGGGTAAAATATTAGGCGCTAAAGCCCGCAGTCTGCAGAAACCAACTTATCATCAATGCCTGAGCTGCGGTTTCATCGATGCCAGCGCCCCCATTACTGTCGCCGGTCATCATCTTGCCAACTGGATTATCGGTCAAATTAACCCGGCCAAGGTAAATAAGCAGCAAATCCGGGAATATGCGGTAAAACTCAGTCTTAACCCGGACACTTTGGCCGCAGCATTGGAAGAAATGTCCAGCATGCCGCTGGAGCAATTCGAAAAAAACTTACAGCTGCTTTGGCTGCTGGCCAAAAAGCTATCCACATTGGCCTTTAATAATTGGCTGCTATCCCGAGATAATATAATGCTTTCTCAGGCAGAAAAAGAAATTATGAAACTAAACCAAAATTTGGAGACCAGGGTGCGGGAAGCGGAAGCCGCCAATGCCGAACTGGAAAAAACCTTGGCTAGGCTGCAGGAAACCCAAACCCAGCTGATCCAGCATGAAAGGCTGGCGTCTCTGGGCGGGCTGGTAGCCGGTATCGCCCATGAGATCAATACGCCGGTGGGGACCGGCGTTACGGCTGCTTCCTATTTGGAGCAGGAAACCCGGGCGACAGCAAAACTGTTCGACAGCGGCAAACTAAAAAAATCAGATTTGGCAAACTATCTGGCTAAATCCATGGATGCCGCTCAGATTCTGCTGCTGAATCTAAGACGCGCCTCCGAGCTCATTCTAAGCTTTAAACGGGTGGCCGTCGATCAGTCCAGTGCCTCCCGCCAGCTTTTTAATATTAAAGACTGCATTGACGCAGTGATTTTAAGTTTGCGGCCCAATCTTAAAAAAGTGAGCCATCGGATTATCGTCAATTGCAGTGATCCTCTCTATGTCGACAGCTATCCCGGTGCCTTCTCCCAAATTTTTACCAATCTGATTATGAATTCTCTGATTCATGCCTTTCCCCAAAAACAGCAAGGCACAATCACTATTGATATTATGCTGCAGAAGAATGAATTGTGCCTGCAATACGCTGATGACGGTCAGGGCATCCCGCAGCAGCATCAAGAAAAAATATTCGAGCCCTTTTTCACCACCCGCCGGGGCCAGGGTGGTACAGGCCTGGGACTGCATATTATCTATAATATTGTGACCCAGCAGTTAAAAGGTGAGATCCACTGTCAAAGTGGTGTCAACCAAGGAACCTGCTTCCGTATTACATTACCGATAGAAAACGGGGGTACTCTGCAATGAGCTGTAAAAAAAGCTCCGGCAAACTGGTTGAACCGGAAGACAATACCATTCTTTGGGCAGAAGAATCTTCCGGCGAAGAAGAAGAAATAGAATCAGCCGGCAAAGAAAAATGGAAAATCATGATTATCGACGACGATGAAACAGTTCACAGTGTGACAAAACTGGCACTGCAAAATTTTTCTTTTGAGAACAGGGGGCTGGAATTTATCAGCGGTTATTCCGGCTTCCAGGCTAAAGCCTTAATGAAGAAGCACCCGGATACCGCCATTTTACTGCTGGATGTGGTGATGGAAAATGATGATGCCGGCTTAGCCGTAGTCCGCTGCATCCGCAATGAGCTGAAAAATCCTTTTGTGCGGATCATTTTGCGAACCGGCCAGCCCGGTCAGGCCCCGGAAGAACAGGTGGTCATGAAATATGATATCAACGATTACAAAGAGAAAACGGAATTAACCGCCCGCAAATTATTCACTACCGTAGTCGCGGCCCTCAGAACGTATCGTGACCTGATTACCATTGACGCCAACCGGGAAGGTCTGAAAAAAATCATCGAAGCTTCGGCTTCCATGTTTAAAATCCAGTCCCTGAGTAAATTTGTCTCCGGCGTATTGCTGCAATTAATTTCTTTACTGGGACTGCATAAAAATTCCCTCTATTGCAATACCTCCGGACTGGCAGCCACAAAAAACGACGGCCAGTTTATCATTTTGGCAGCTACCGGCGATTTCGAGATTTATCTGCAAAAAAACATTACGACGGTACTGCCTTCCGCCATCAGGGAAGAACTCACCCAGGTAATGAGTTCCAAACAGAGCATGTTCTTCGGCAACCGGTATATCGGCTACCATCACAGCCATGCCGACTCGGAAAACATTATCTATTTAGAAGGATTCGAAGCTCTGGATCCTCTTTCCCAGGATTTAATTACCGTTTTCTTTAATAATGTGTCCACCGCCTTTGATAACCTGTATCTGAATAATGAACTGGCCAACAACCAAACCGAACTTTTTTTTACCCTGGGAGAAATGGCGGAAACCCGTTCCCGGGAAACGGGCTTTCATATCAAACGGGTAGCCCAGTATTGCAGGCTCTTTGCCGAAAAATACGGGCTGAGTGAAGAAGAAACAAACATGCTGCTGCTGGCCTCTTCCATGCATGACATTGGCAAGCTGGCCATTGAGGATCATATCTTAAAAAAGCCCGGCCGGCTGACAGACGAAGAATACGCCAAAATGAAAGAACATGCGCTGGCCGGTTATCAAATTTTGACATCCTCCAGCCGTCCTTTGCTGCAAACCGCTGCCTTAATCGCCTTGCAGCATCATGAAAAATACGACGGCAGCGGCTATCCCCAAGGGCTTCGCGGCGATGCCATCCATATTTACGGTCGCATTACCGCTATCGCCGATGTTTTCGACGCCTTAAGCAGCGACCGGGTGTATCGCTCCGCCTGGGATTTAGAGCAAGTATATGATTACATTCGCTCCCAAAGCGGCAAACACTTCGATCCCCGGCTGGTGGCAATATTTTTTCAAAACCGGGAGGAATTTCTTACTATCCGGGATCATTCCCCGGAGTAAATCAAATGAACCTCCGGCGCTGCCGGAGGTTCATTTGATGTTGCGGTTTTACAACCGGCTAAATTTTCAATACACCGATCGCATTAAGGAACACAACGACCAACAGCAAGGGAGTTACGTAACGGATAATAAAATAAAACAAAGGCATTATACCGCTGATATTGAGGGTCCCATGATTGGATAGCTCCCGTTCCAAGTCTTCCCGCTTAATACCGTAGCCAATGAGCAAAGAAATCAACAACCCGCCAACCGGCAGCAGGATGTTGGACGAAAGGTAGTCAAACCAGTCAAAAAATCCTCTGCCTAAGAAGGTGCAGCTGCCCAAAATGCTTCCCTTGTCGGCTGACAAGGTAGCCAGAACCCCGATAACCGCAATGAAAATAGCACTGCTAATAGCCGCTTTCTTCCGGGACAGCCCCCATTCCTCGGAAAAATAGGCTACGGGCACTTCCACCAGCGACAACATTGCCGTAGTAGCAGCAATCGAGGTTAAGAAGAAAAAAGCAACCAGTAATATATTTCCTAAAGGCATCTGGGAAAATACCAAAGGAATCGTCATAAACAGCAGTCCCGGACCGGCACCCGGCTCCATGCCAAAAGAAAATACGGTCGGAAAAATTGCAATACCGGCAAGCAAAGATACTACCGTATCCGATAAAGCCACTTTTGCCCCGGTGGCAAAGAGATTATTGTCAGCGGTAAAATAACTGCCGTAAGTTATCATTGTCCCCATTCCCAGGGACAGCTTGAAAAATGCCAGACCCAAAGCGGTAAGTATTGCCACTGCCGACAATTTGGTAAAATCAACCTGAAATAAGAAGTTTACACCTTCACCGGCGCCCGGCAGCGTCAAGGCCCGGATATCGCAAATTACAATTAAAATAAACAATAAAGGCATCAGTGTCGTGGTTATTTTTTCAATTCCCCGTTTAACTCCGGCAGCCAAAATGGCCGCAACCACCGTCATGACGATAACCTGCCAAAGAATTGGCGACATCGGTCCGATAATTACGTCACCAAACTGGCTTTTGGCAGTTTCCATGGTAATGCCGACAAAGTCGCCTTGCAGCGCTTTAAATAAATAAAAATACACCCAGCCGGCTACGCAGCTGTAAAAGAACATAATCAGATAAGACGCCGCCACACCCATTGTACCGATATGCTTCCAGGCGCTGCCCGGTTTTAATTGTTTTAAAGCGCCAATGGCATTTTTCCTGGTTGTTCGGCCGATATAAAATTCGCTTAACATAACCGGCAAGCCCACAAACAAAATACACAGCAGGTATACCAGCAAAAATGCTCCGCCGCCATACTCGCCGGTTAGATAAGGGAACTTCCAAATATTACCTAATCCTACAGCGGATCCCAGCGTAGCAAAAAACACGGCTAACCCGGAAGAAAATCCTTCCCGTTTCTTTGGTTCCATTTCCAAATACATCATCTCCTATACTGTTACCGCTATTACTGAAAATATCTGACCCCGGCGGTGAATATTCGCTGATCCTTGCTGCCGGGAATGTTTTTCGCCACATGCAGGCCGATCCGTTCCGAATGCCCCATCTTGCCCAGCACCCGGCCATCCGGACTGGTGATTCCTTCAATCGCCGCCATGGATCCGTTGGAATTAAACCGGACATCGTTGCTGGGGCGCCCTGTCAAATCCACATACTGAGTGGCAATTTGTCCGTTCTCTGCCAAAGCAGCGATCACTTCCGGCTCTGCGACAAACCGTCCTTCGCCATGGGAAAGAGCGACAGTATGAATATCGCCGACTGCTGCCTGATTAAACCAGGGAGAAAGATTGGACACGATCCGGGTCTGTGCCATACAGGATACATGCCGGCCTATCTTATTATAGGTTAAGGTAGGAGATGCCGCTGTCAAATCAACGATTTCGCCATAGGGTACCAACCCCAGCTTAATCAGTGCCTGAAACCCATTGCAAATGCCCAGCATCAAGCCGTCCCGCCGCTGTAACAACCGGTGAACGGCTTCCTTGATTTTAGGATTGCGGAACATCGTGGCAATGAATTTACCGGACCCGTCCGGTTCATCCCCGGCACTAAAACCACCCGGCAGCATAACAATCTGTGCTGTTTCGATGCCCCGGGCAATAGCGTCAATCGACTCTTCCACGGCTGCTGCCGATCCATTCCGGACAATCAGCGTTTCCACTGTTCCACCCGCCTGCTCAAACGCCCGGGCGGAATCATATTCGCAATTTGTGCCCGGAAACACAGGAATAAAGACACGGGGCTTCACCGCCGTTACCGCCGGGGTTCCTGATTTAGAGCGGTAATAAGACTGTACTTCCGGATGTTCAACCACCTTTTCCGTCTGCGTCGGAAATACTTTTTCCAGCGGCTGTTCCCAGGCGCAGAAAGCCCGGTGCAAATCAATAAAACAGTCATTAATTTCAATAACCGGCTGCTGCTGAGTATGTCCCAGCAAAACATACTTTATATCGCCAAACAAAGCGGGAACATCATCGTTGCCAGGAATTTCCAGCAATAGCGAACCGTAATCCGCTGTAAACAACCGCTCCGCTTCTACCGTCCGGCAGGCTTTCATCCCCAACCGGTTGCCAAAGGCCATTTTGCTGATGGCTGCGGCAATACCGCCTGTTTTTACCGTCGCCGCCGACAGCACCTTCCCGGCTGCTGTCAGAGCTGTCACAGCAGCATAATTCTGCCTGAGCATAGCAAAATCAGGCAATTCATTTTCATCCCGGCTAAGAGGCACCAGTACCACCTGACTGCCGGCCTGTTTGAATTCCGGTGATTGTATCACAGCGGCATCTGCCACCGCCACTGCAAAAGCCACCAACGTAGGCGGTACATCCCGATCCATAAAAGTACCTGACATGCTGTCCTTGCCGCCGATGGCAGGAATCCCCAGCTGCTGCTCCGCATAGAAGGCTCCCAGCAAGGCGCTGAAGGGTTGTCCCCATTTGACTTCATCTTGTCCCAGCTTGCCGAAGTATTCTTGCAGCGTAAGCCGGATGTGCCGATAATCGCCGCCCATAGCTACCAGTTTGGCTGCGGCTTCAACGATGGCATAAACAGCACCGTGAAAAGGGCTCCATTTGGCAAGCTGAGGATTATAGCCATAGGTCATGATCGTCGCCGTACTGGTTTCCCCTTTGAGCAGCGGAATTTTGGCGGCCATTCCTTCTGCCGGAGTCGCCTGGTATTGGCCGCCGAAAGGCAGCAAAACCGTCCCGGCGCCAATAGTGCTGTCGAACCGTTCCACCAAGCCTTTTTGGCTGCAGACATTCAAATCCTGCAAATTGGTCAGCCAGGCTTGGGTCAAATCCGGTAGAACCTGTTTGACTGCCGGAGTAAAGCTATGAAAAAAATTCCGATTTTCAGCCGGCGCTGTTACTTTTACCTTGGTAACCTGCTGCACTCCGTTAGTATTGAGAAAATCGCGGCTTAAATCCACAATGCTTTTCCCCCGCCAGAGCATTTTCAGCCGATGATCGTCTGTCACCGTGGCTACCAGAGTGGCTTCCAGATTTTCCTCATCGGCATAACGAATAAACGCCGCGGTGTTTTCCCTGGCAATAACCACCGACATCCGCTCCTGGGATTCGGAAATGGCCAGTTCGGTACCATCCAAGCCTTCATATTTTTTCGGTACGGCGTCCAAATCAATCACCAGGCTGTCGGTTAATTCCCCGATAGACACCGATACACCGCCGGCGCCAAAATCATTGCAGCGTTTAATCATGGTACTGACCTTAGGATTGCGGAACAAACGCTGCAGCTTCCGTTCTGTCGGCGGATTGCCTTTCTGCACTTCAGCCCCGCAGGTGGCTAACGAATCGGCGGTATGTTCTTTGGAGGAGCCGGTAGCCCCACCGCAGCCGTCCCGTCCCGTACGGCCGCCCAGCAAGATAATCGCATCCCCGGGAAGGGGAGTCGCTCTGACCACATTTCGCCGCGGCACCGCCGCAATGACAGCGCCGATTTCCATGCGTTTCGCCACAAAATCCTCGTCATACACTTCCGCCACCTGCCCGGTCGCCAGGCCGATTTGATTGCCATAAGAACTATAGCCGGCAGCAGCACCCAGGGTAATCTTTCGCTGAGGCAGCTTGCCCGGCAAAGTTGCCTCGATCGGCGTACGGGGATCGGCACTGCCGGTTATCCGCATAGCCTGATAAACATAGGATCTGCCGGACAAGGGGTCGCGAATGGCCCCGCCCAGACAGGTTGCCGCCCCGCCGAAAGGCTCAATTTCCGTAGGATGGTTATGAGTTTCGTTTTTAAACATAACCAGCCAGTCTTCTAATTTTCCGTCTATCGCCACCGGAACCACAATACTGCAGGCGTTGATTTCCTCCGATTCATCCAAATCCGGCAGCTGCCCCTTCCGGCGTAATTCTTTCATCGCCAGCACTGCGATATCCATCAGGCAGATATCCTTCGGTTTGGCGCCATACACCTGGTCGCGGGATTCGCAATACCGCCGGTAGGCCTCTTCCGCCGGCGACGTAAACCGGCCCGGTTCGATATCAACATTTTCAATTTTTGTAAAAAAAGTAGTATGACGGCAATGATCTGACCAATAGGTATCAATGACCCGAATTTCGGTAATAGTAGGATCCCGCCGCTCCGTATCCCGAAAATAGGCCTGACAGAACTCCAAATCGGCAAAACTCATAGCCAGTCCCATACCGTCTAGCAATTGCTGCAGTTCTGCTGCCGTTTTGCCGATAAAGCCGTCTAAAACAGCCACATCCGCCGGAATCACCGCTGCCGATTCCAGCGTATCCGGCTTGTCCAGGGATGATTCCCGGGCTTCGACCGGATTGATGCAGTATGCCTTAATTTTTGCCAATTGGCCGTCATCAATTGGACCTCTAAGCACAATCACTTTCGCCGATAAAATAACCGGCCGTTCTTTTTGCGTCAGGATCTGAACACACTGCGCCGCCGAATCGGCCCGCTGATCATACTGCCCCGGTAAATATTCGACGGCAAATACCGTTTCATCCGGCGCTGCCGTCATTTTTTCATCATAGACCGTATCTACCGCAGGTTCAGAAAAAATAATGCTGCGGGATTGCCGATACTCCGCCTCGGTAATCCCGGCAATGTCATAGCGGTGAATCACTCTCACCGCCTGTAAGCCGGTAATCCCCAAGTTTTCTTTTAAGTCATTATATAAGCCGCGAGCTTCTCCGTCAAATCCGGGGCGCTTTTCCACAAAGATCCTTCTAACTTCCTGCCTCATGCTTCAGCCTCCTTAAGTCTGGGTACGTTATACTTTGGGAATATTCCGTCCGGCAAAAATTTCAGCCATTTCCTTCTTTAACCGCTGCTTGATTTTCTTTTTTTCACCGGGCAGCAGTTCCTTTTTAGCGGTACCGAACAAATAATTGTCCAAATCGAATTCTTTCAAAATCATCTTTGTATGAAAAATATTTTCCTGATAAACATTCACATCAATCATCTGATACAATTCGTGAGTTTCCGGCGCGATATAATTCTGGATAGAATTGATCTTGTGATCGATATAGAACTTCTTGCCTTTCACATCTCTGGTAAAGCCACGAACCCGGTAATCAATAATAACAATATCCGCGCTAAAACTGTTAATCAAGTAATTCAGCGCCTTCAGCGGTGAAATAGCACCGCAGGTGGATACATCAATATCGGCCCGGAAGGTGCTGATTCCTTTATCCGGATGGCTTTCCGGATAAGTATGTACCGTAATGTGACTTTTATCCAAATGAGCGACGACAGCATCGGACTGTGGTTCATTAGAAACCTCCGCCCCTGTGGCTTTAGTATCCGCCACTGACTCCTCTGAAATCAGCATCGTCACACTGGCCCCCTGGGGATCATAATCCTGTTTGGCAATATTCAGGATATTAGCGCCGATAATATGAGCCACTTCTTCCAAAATACCGGTCAGCCGGTCGGCATTGTATTCCTCATCAATATATTCGATATAATCTTGACGGTGCTGCGGGCTTTTAGCATAGCAAATATCATACATATTAAAGCTGAGGGTTTTGGTTAAATTATTGAAACCATATAGTTTGAGCTTCTTAATTGACTTAATTTCCATCTGACTCTCCTTGCTCCTGTACGTTTTTGACCACCATTATAAATATACTACAATATCGGGATGATATTCTACCGTCAGCAGCATTGATCTGCAAAAAATATGTCGAAAAGCACAGGATATTTCAATAAAAAAACGCCAAACCGCCTAGGCGGTGCAATGGCGCTTCTTATTTCGTAAACAAAGCAGTAAATTTCTTCTACAATTTACCAGCCGCTAAAATCAAGTTCAATTTACCGAAGGACAGGCGAATGGAAATCCGGTACCCCTTTCGCAAAGAAAGCTTCTCTTCCCGTAAAATCTGCTGTGGCTGCAAATCCAAATCGACTCCTTGGTCAGAAGCATTAACACAAAAAATTCCATTGATCACATTTAAAAATTCGGCGACACTATCAAGCGCCAAATCATCCAGCACCATAAGCTCCTCACCGCTATAGCGGCGCGCTATTCCCAGCAGGGTAGCTTCATCTGCCGTCAACCCGGTAAAGAGTTCCATCTCACCGTAAACCGCCTGGGATACCAGCCGATCAAGAACCACGCTGTCCAGCGCATCGGCATTCATCAGCAAGGGATCCTCATTTAAAAAGCGTATGATATTACGCAGCAGCAGTGCCACATATTTATGATAAACTTCCCCCATGGCCCCGGCGAAAAAAAAGTCCAGCAACGCCTGGCTGATATCATTATAATCTGACACTTGCAGCGATTGCCACTGTTGAGCGGCAAGCCCGCTCTGTTCCTTGAATTTTATCAGCACTTGCTCCAGCTCACTTAAGTTAAGGTACCCTAAATCAACAATAGCCTGACTCAATGTCAGCTGCCGGCGCTGCTGAACTTCCAGCAATTCTTCCATCTGCTTCAAGGTTAAATAGCCCTGTTCAATCGCCAGCTCGCCAAACCGTTTATCCTTTGTTCGCTGCAAATCATGCACTTGTTCCACCTGACTGGCCGTCATAATTCCTGCATTCACAGCCAGCACACCCAGCTTCAACCGCACGGCCCGTTCATGCGTCAGCACTTCCGTCAGTTGTTCTGCCGTTAAAATCCCCTGGTTAAACAAATATTGACCGAAATATTGATTAAACATGT
This sequence comes from Veillonellales bacterium, assembly GCA_039680175.1. Taxonomy (NCBI): domain Bacteria; kingdom Bacillati; phylum Bacillota; class Negativicutes; order Veillonellales; species Veillonellales bacterium. The sequence continues at coordinate 17,024 of JBDKTO010000024.1, forward strand.
TCGACCTCCACCCTAATGTTAACTTACCATTTACCAGCAGTCCGGTTTATTGATCCAGTGATGCAATAACTTTCGCAATTTGTTCTGACTTATAAGGCTTTTGGATGAAGTCGTATGCCCCATTTTTTAAGGCTTGGATCAATTTAGCGGATGTACCGGTAGAAGACAGCATGACCACCTTGGCAGCAGCATCATATTCCCTGATATTCTTTAAGGCCTCCAAGCCATCTGCTTCCGGCATAATAATATCCATAAAGACAATTTTCGGCCGGCACTGTTTATAAACATTTACCGCCTCAATCCCATTGGCCGCCTCAAAAACCTCACAGTCCATACCCACTAACATGTCTTTTAGTTTTTTTCGTACCAACATGGAATCATCACAAATCAATACTGTATTTTTTTTAGCTTCCATTTAATTCCGCCGTCTCCTTCCAAACCCTTCGGTCCATTTTTTCGCTAAATTACATTCTTTGACAAGTTCGACACATTATTCTAAAATCCTCTTGTCAAAAAATCCAAAAATGTAAAGGAAATTAACAAATAAGCGCGAATTTTATATAATGAAGTTGATATTCCGATAACGACTTTCCGGAGGATACCATGCAGCGAATTTCCATATCTCATCTAAAACCCGGCATGACGCTGAGCCGCAATATATTCAGTGCCGACGGTCTGCTACTGCTCAATGTCGGCATCAAACTCACCCGGAACTATATTAGCCGTCTAAAGAAGCTGGGCATTGCCTCGGTGTATGTCGACAATCCCTTACTGACTGATATCGAAGCACCCGAAATCATTCAGGAAGAAACAAGGGTAAAGGCCATCGCCACAGTAAAGCAATCCTTTAGCAAACTCCAAACCGTATGTCGAATTGATATTGGCGAACTCCAGCAAGTGGCTAACCGGATTGTGGATGAAGCCATTCAAAACCGCCATACCATGGTGCACCTGACCGATATTCGCACTCATGACGATTATACCTTCGGTCATTCAGTGAATGTCTGTGTACTGGCAGTTGTTACCGGCCTGCACCTTGGTTATCATACCGATCAGCTCCGAACCCTGGCTCTCGGCGCCATGCTCCATGATGTTGGAAAATTGTCCGTACCGTTGGAAATCTTAAATAAACCGGGCCGGTTAACCGAGGACGAAATGTCAATCATGAAACAGCATTCCGGCTATGGCTTTTCCATCTTGCAGCAGCAAACTGATTCGATTCCGCTACTGGCTGCCCATATCGCTTTTCAACACCATGAAAAATTTAACGGCACCGGTTATCCCCGCTGTCTGCAAGGTGACGATATTCATGAATTTGCCCGTATTGTGGCTATTGCCGACGTATATGACGCCCTCACTGCCGATCGTCCTTATCGTAAATGCCTGCCCCCTCACCAAGCGTATGAATGGATTATGGTTTTAACCGGTCAGCATTTCGACCCTTACATCTTGTCCGTCTTTCTCAGTCATATCGCCGCTTATCCCGTTGGCACTTTTGTCCGATTAACCAGTGGTGAAATCGGCATCGTAACTAAAGTTTTACCTAAACTTTCCACAAGGCCCCAGCTCCGCATACTCACTGATTCATCCGGTCAATTTTTGTCCCAGCCGGCAGAACTGAATATGCTGGAGCATTTAACTTTATTTATCGACAAAGTGCTGACCGATAAGGAAGTCTATGCTTTGCAATCCCAAATTTCCGGAGACATAGCTCATAGCTCATAAAAAAAACGCTTGAGATTAATCTCAAGCGTTTTTACTATTATTTTGCCTCCTCTTTCGGATCGATGATAGCGATATCGCCTTCTTCGCCGGTCCGGATTCGAACCGCATTTTCGATGGGATAAACAAATATTTTTCCGTCGCCGACTTTCCCGGTGCGAAGTACCCGTTTAGCCGTTTCAATCACTTTCTCTACCGGTATTTCGCAGACTACCGTTTCCACCTTTATCCCCGGAAGCAGGTTGATGGTGTATTCCCGGCCGCGATAGACTTCGGTATGCCCTTTCGTTAAGCCGCAGCCAAACACCTGACTTACCGTCATACCGGCGACACCAATTTCATTTAACGCTTCTTTCAGTTCTTCCAGCTTCCCCGGCCGGGTAATAATTTCGATTTTAGTAATCTTACGCATGATTTAACCTCCCACACCGATTATGAAATGTATTTCAAACGATCCGCGGTTCGGTAACCGTCGTTTCATCCGGAGCAATCAAGGCATGACCAACAGGAGAACCGGTAACCAAATCCTGATATGCATAACCGCGTTCACCGTGTTCGCTCAAGTCGAGACCGGTGGACTCATCCGCTTCGTCGGCCCGTACTTTCATAAACAAGCTTAATCCTTTGATGATTATGAAGGTCATCACTGCGGCAAAAATCCAGCTGGCCGCTACAGCAATCAATTGGGTCGTTAACTGTTCCGGATTACCGAAGAACAAACCGTCGCCGCCGGCCGGATTAACTGCTTTCGAAGCAAACAATCCTGTTGCGATAGCACCCCAGGTACCACCAATACCGTGAACACCAAAAGCATCCAGCGAGTCATCATAGCCAAATTTTTGTTTCATAACCGCTACCGCAGTATAGCAGATCACGCCGGCCAATAAACCGATAATCACGGAAGGCACCGTGCTGACAAAGCCGGAAGCGGGAGTAATGGCTACCAAGCCGGCAACACAGCCGCTGGCGGCACCAAGCACAGTTGGTTTACCGTTATGGAGCCATTCGGTAAATACCCAGGAAACAGCAGCTGCGGCTGCGGCCGTATTCGTTACTACAAAGGCACTGGCGGCTAATCCATTTGCTCCCAAAGCACTACCGGCATTAAAGCCGAACCAGCCAAACCACAACAGCGCCGCCCCTAAAACCGTCATCGGTAAATGATGCGGCAGCATCGGGCGGCTGCCGTAACCACTGCGCTTGCCCAGCATAATGCAGGCAACCAAGCCGGAAACCCCTGACAACATATGAACCACAGTACCACCGGCGAAGTCTAAAGCTCCTAAATCACGAAGCCAGCCGCCAACACCCCAAATCCAATGAGCGAAAGGATCATAAACTACAGTTACCCAAACTAAGGTAAAGGCTACAAAAGCCGGAAAACGCATTCTTTCAGCAAAAGAACCGGTAATCAGTGCCGGAGTAATTACGGCGAACATCGCCTGGAATATCATAAATGCCAAATGCGGAATAGTTGCGGCATAGTCAGCGTTTGCTTCCTGTCCCACTCCGTTTAGTCCCAGCCAATCCAGTCCACCGATAAAATGATTCACATCAGGACCAAAAGCCAGAGTATAACCCCAAAGTACCCATTGAACGGAAATAAGTGCTACAATAAAAAAGCTTTGCATAATCGTGCTTAAAGCATTTTTGGTACGAACCATACCACCATAAAAGAAAGCCAGACCCGGAGTCATAATCATAACCAAAGCGGCGCTGACAAGAACAAATGCAGTATCACCGGAATCAATTTTTACCGCTTCTGCCACAGCTGCTTCTGCCGTTCCATCATCAGCAAAGGCGAGCGGTGCTGCCAACAGCATCAGCATCAAACATAATCCCAAGACGGCCCATCGTTTTTTCATCTCAATCCCTTCCTTTTCTTGCTTAATTTTGGTTGCGGTGCTTTGTGAATCACTCCCAGGCAAAGGCAGTGAATGCAAGGCAACCCCGGTCCTTTGGAAAAAATAAAAATAATTTCTGTTTCCCCACCTGACAGATAGTGACTCACCTCCTTATGTTGGGCTAAATAAAAACAGCGTCCCTCAAATGCAATCACATTTGCAAGACGCCATTGTCTGCTTAGACGTAAAAAGCCTCTGCTTCATTTGAGCAAAGGCTTCATTGCCTAATCAATATTTAATATGTATTCAGTATAGCGATGATTTTTCTCCCTGTCAATAGTAATTTTCAATCTGAAAATTTTGACTTTCACCTCTTGCCTGAGGCTGATAAATGTGATATTCTAATCATAAATCATCTCAATACTTTGGCAATGACAGGGATAGTATATGGTTACTTCTCTTGGCAGAGAGCCGGATAGGGTGAAAACCGGCAAGAGAACCGCTATAGAATGCCCCCCTGGAGCTGCAACGCCGAAAGCCTTAACCCGGCTGTAGGTGCTGCCGCCACTCCGGCGTTAGCGGGGAAAAGCGAGCCAATTGGCTAATTTGGGTGGTACCGCGGGAATCAATCCCGTCCTTTTACAGGACGGGATTTTTTTGTTTTATTTTACATTACAAGGAGGCTATTGAATGCGTGAATTATTAGAATTACTCGAGCAAAACCCTTCCCTCCCGGTAAAAGAACTGGCAGTCATGCTGGGAAAACCGGTAGAAGAAGTAACGACTACTATTAAGCAGTTAGAAGCAGAAAACATTATCGTAAAATATCATACCATTATTAACTGGGACAAAGCCGGTGTCGACAAAGTCACCGCGGTCATTGAAGTCAAAATCACGCCCCAGCGGGAAGTGGGCTTTAATGCAATTGCCGAATCCATCTATCATTATCCGGAAGTCCGCAGCCTGTATTTAATGTCCGGCGCCTATGATCTGCTGGCGATCATCGAAGGCTCGACACTAAAAGAAGTGGCCCATTTCGTCGCCACCAGACTGGCAACGATTGAAGGAGTGATTAGCACCACTACTCACTTCATGCTAAAAAAGTTCAAAGAAGAAGGCATTATCCTCAATAATCCGGAACAAGATCGCCGATTGGTGGTGTCGCCATGAACTGGTCTGCACGCATATCCCCGGTCGTCAACTCCATTCCTCCCTCGGGTATCCGGCGTTTTTTTGATATCGCCGCCGAAATGAAGGGTGTAATCTCCTTGGGAGTAGGCGAACCTGATTTCGTTACTCCCTGGCATATCCGAGAAAGCTGTGTCCACGGATTGCACTGCGGTTATACCGCTTATACCTCGAATTTCGGCCTGCTGGAACTGCGGGAAGAAATCGCCCGGCTTATTGCCGCAAAACATAAGGTATCCTATGATCCCCGCAAAGAGGTTTTAGTAAGCGTCGGCGTCAGCGAGGCCTTGGATTTAGCCATGCGGGCTATTCTCAGCCCCGGAGATGAAGTGTTGATCCCCGAACCCTGCTACGTCTCCTATAAAGCCTGTGCAACCCTGGCAGGTGGCAACCCGGTTCCGGTGCCAACCTATATGGAAAATGAATTCCGGGTTAAAGTCGCCGACCTGGAAAAATTAGTAACCTCTCGCACAAAAGCCATTATCTTAGGCTATCCCAACAATCCCACCGGCGCCATTATGCCCCGCAGCGAACTGGAAAAGATCGCCCGTTTTGTGGAAAAACATGATTTAATTGCCGTATCGGATGAAATTTACGGTGATCTTACCTACGAAGGCAGCCACATTTGTTTTTCCAGTCTGCCGGGCATGCGGGACCGCACCATCCTGCTCAATGGATTTTCCAAAGCTTATGCCATGACCGGCTGGCGTATCGGTTATGCCCTGTCCAATCCTGACTTCATTGCCGCTATGACGAAAATCCACCAATATACTATGCTGTGCGCGCCTGTTACCGCTCAGGTCGCAGCGATTGAAGCATTGCGCCATGGCGAAAAAAGCATGCAAAAAATGGTTACCGAATACAATAACCGCCGCCGCCTGATGGTGGAGGGATTCCGCAGTATTGGACTGCCTTGTTTCGAACCAAAAGGAGCCTTCTATATCTTCCCTTCCATCAAGCATACCGGCCTTTCCTCATTGGAATTCGCCGAACAATTGCTGCGGACTGAAAAGATAGCGCTAGTCCCCGGCGATGCCTTCGGCACCAGCGGTGAAGGCTTTGTCCGCTGTTCCTACGCTACTTCCGCCGACAAATTGGCCGAGGCCCTGGAACGTATCCACCGCTTTATCGAAAAACTAAATCAACCAAAACAACAAATTGTTTAAAATCCAAAAGCCCTTCTGCTAAAGCAGAAGGGCTTTTACTGTTTAAATTAATAACGGTTGTTATGTTTGCTGAAGCAGTCGCGGCAATAAACAGGACGGTCACCGCTTGGACGGAAAGGAACCTGAGTCGTTACACCACAATCTGCGCATACAGCTTCATGCATTTCCCGCTGGGGACGAGCACCGCCACGGCCGCCATTGTTTTGTTTACGGGCTGCACGGCATTCAGGACAGCGGCCAGGTTCATTGGTGAACCCTTTTTCAGCGTAAAATTCTTGTTCGGAAGCAGAAAAAATAAAATCCACGCCACAATCACGACAGGTCAAAGTTTTGTCTTCAAACATAAGATAAATCCTCCTCGATTTGATTTGCCCAAAATAGTTTAGGGATTTACCTTTATTGACCTCCCTTACCGGAAAACAGATTAAGAAGGATAAACGACATAACCACACTAGACCTATTTAATTGGGCTAGTCTTATGATACTATCCTCTAATCAAAAAGTAAAGCAAATTTGTAAAAATAATATCAAAATAATACAGCGCCCACTTTTTGTGGGCGCTGTAAGGACAAACATAGCTTTTTACGGCACCAAGCCGGTAAATACGAAAGCATACAGCCAGACAATGATGCCCAGTAATATGGCATAAGGAATCGCAAATTTAATGGTTTGACGCATGATCAAACCTTCTTTGCCCATCAGTCCCACAGCGGTAGCGGCAATAACGATGCTCTGCGGTGAAATCATCTTCCCAGCCGTAGCACCAACGTTGCCGCCGGTTGCCATCAGGATATCGGAAAGTCCCAGACCTTGGGCAGTCAATTTTTCCAAATTACCGAACAAAGCGTTAGACGAGGTAGCACTGCCGGTAATAAATACGCCCAAAGCACCGATCAGTGGACTGAGGAACGGCATGACCTGCTGGTTCACCGTCTCCACCAGACTTTGTGCCATAACAGCAATCATTGATTTTTGGGCCGCTCCCGTGGCAGTTGCCCAAACTACGGCTTTCGTCTTGGGATCAATAATTGGCATGGCCATATTCATCACTTCGGAAATGGACAAGATGCAGGCAACAGTAATAAAAGCCGGCATCATCTGTTTTACCGTAACACCAAACTGTTTCGTAAATTCGGAAAAACGAATTCCCATGAACTGGAAGGCAACTATCCCGGCAATCAACACAATCGTACCAGGACTTTGCAGCCAGGAGAACGCATACAGTTTCCCCGGGTTATAAATTTGGAATTTTACCATCAAGGCGCTAAACCCTGGAGCCTTGCCGGAAATAATCGGCGCCGTTGACGGCAAATTAACACCAAGGATGAAGATTGTCAACAGGATATACGGCAGCCAAGATAGTCCCATTTCTTTGAAATCGATGTTTTTCGGTCCCATTCCATCGGGTGCGGTTTCACCCGGGAACACCCATACGGTTTCTGTTTTTAGGTTATACAGATAGATTGACAATGCGGCTAAACAAGCCAACGCACCTAAAATAGTAGCCAGGGTGGAATCAATAGTATTACAAATAACGAACTGGACAACAGAAAAACTGAGACCGGTAATCAAAATTCCCGGTATAATACCCTTCATTCCTTTAACACCGGACATGACGTAGACACTGGCAAATGTCATAATAAATGCCATGATCGGCATAATACGTCCGCCCATTTGCGACAGCTTTACGAAATCAAGGCCGGTGGTAAGAGCCAGAGTATTCGTTGGAATTGACAGAGAACCGAAAGGCACTGGTCCGGTATTAGCTACCAGGCAGACCAGAGCGGCCATCATCGGGTCGTAGCCCAAACCGACCAAGATACTGGCCGGAATAGCAACCGGCGAACCAAAGCCGCAGATACCTTCCAAAAATGCGCTGAAACCATAACCAATCAAAAGAGCCTGAGCCCGACGGTCGCTGGTCAGCGAAGACATGCAATTCTGCAGTTTGTCCATCCAGCCGGTAGCCTTCAAAACATTATAAATAACAATTGCCCCAAAGGGAATATACATGATCGGGAATATACCGGTTATGGCACCCTGCACAGCAGCCAGCAAAGTTGCCTGCGCCGGAAATCCGAAATAAAATATTGCAACTAAAACGGTCACTACCCAAGCAACAGGCGCAACCTTAACTGCCGGCTTCATCAGAATCGGCAGACCGATCAGCATAACTATTATCGGTAATGAAGCAATTAAAGCGTCCAACATTTTCCCCCCTTATTTATTTGAACAATCAAATCAAATTAGACTTGCTTACCTTCCCCCCCTTTTTTACAGCAATTTCCGCACACAAGGTCGGCTTCTTCTTTTTATTTTCTCTTTATTTTTATTGAGCCTTTCCTTATGCCCTCTGCTTATGATTTCATCACAGAACCCATATTGTAGAATTCTCCGAAATTTCTAAATATCCTTTCATTTTTTTATTTTATTTTTACATTTTGGCTAAAAAAAGACTTTTAGTCTTTGCCGGAAACCTTTGTCGCATATTATCGGCAGAAGCGGGTTCCTGCTTTTAAATGGCTCCCGCCTTGCGCACTTGCCGTCTAAAGACTCTTTGTTCCCGGCAGGGTAAAACCACGGCCTAATACTTCCACCGCATCGTGAACAATCATAAAAGCCTGGGGATCGGAAACCTGTACCAGTTCTTTAATCTTAGCAATCTGCGTAAGACTGACAACAACGAATACTACCTGTTTATTTTGACGGGTGAAAGCCCCTTCTCCTTTTAAAAGCGTGGCTCCCCGGCCCACCTCTTTTAAAATGGCTTTTACAATTTCCTCTGATTTATAGGAAACAATAAAAATAGTTTTCTTATTGTTGAAACCTTCAACAACCTTATCCGTAATACTGGCACCGACAAACATCGCAATTAAAGTCAAAACCGCTAAACTAAAACCAAACAAAGCCGCGGCAACCAGCATAATCACACAATTAAAACCAAACCCGACAATTCCTACATTCAATGAATAATATTTTTTGATGATACCGGCAACGATATCCAAGCCGCCGCCGCTGCCATTCACGCGAAAAATCAGCCCGCTGCCGATACCGCTGAGAACTCCCCCTGTCAATGCGGCAAGCAGAGAATCACTCAACAGACTGGTATTTGACAAAAACCGGGTCCCATCCACCGCCAAGGAAAAGCAGATCGTCCCATAAATTGTTATTATCGTATAGTCTCTGCCCAGCAACCGGTAGGCAGCATAAAGCAGGGGGATATTCATGAGAAATATTTGCAGTCCAATTGGTAATTTGAATAAATAATAAAAAATGATTGCGATGCCGCTGACCCCGCCGCTTAATAAATGGTGGGGCACAAGAAAGAGATTTATCGAACACCCACTGATCAGGCATCCCAGGCCGACAACCAAATACTGCACTATTTTTTGACGCATATCATACCTCCTGACCAATTCCTTTTCTATTTTTTCTATACGGCAATTGCTGTTGTTTCTCCTCTCGATTCGTTGTATAATTATTTTCTAGTAACGAAGTAATTTGAAGGGAGTTTTATATCCTATGGCTCTACTGAACGAAAACTACTTGAAACTTCCGGGAAGCTATTTATTTGCCGAAATAGCGCGGCGGGTAACCAAGTTTAAACAGGATAATCCCGCGGCCAATATCATCCGCCTGGGAATCGGCGATGTAACCCGGCCGCTGCCCCCTGCCGTCATTGACGGACTGCATGCTGCAGTGGATGAAATGGCTAAAGAAGAAACGTTTCGCGGCTACGGTCCGGAACAGGGTTATCAATTTCTGATTGAAAAAATCATTGCCACCGATTATCTGCCCCGGGGCATTCAACTGGAAACAGATGAAATTTTTGTCAGCGACGGTTCCAAAAGCGATGTGGGAAATATTCAGGAAATTTTCAGTGTTACTAATAAAGTAGCCATTACCGACCCGGTATATCCGGTTTATTTGGATACCAATGTGATGGCCGGCCGAACCGGTGAATTGGCAAATGGCAAGTTTGGCAATGTCACCTATCTGGTATGTAATGGGGAAAATCAGTTTAAACCGGCATTACCAAGAGAAAAAGTCGACATGATTTATCTTTGTGTTCCCAATAACCCAACCGGCACGACCTTAACCAGAACGGATTTAAAAAAATGGGTGGATTACGCCAGAGAAAATGAGGCCGTTATTCTCTATGACGCCGCCTACGAATCGTATATCCGGGAAGCGTCTGTTCCCCACAGTATCTATGAAATCGAAGGAGCCAAAGAAGTCGCCATTGAATTCCGCTCTTTTTCCAAAAACGCCGGCTTCACCGGCACCCGCTGCGCTTTTACCGTAGTGCCCAAAACGGTTCTGGCCGCTACCGCCAAAGGCGACAAGCATCCCCTTAATAAATTATGGAACCGCCGTCAAACCACTAAATTCAACGGCGTTCCTTACATTGTCCAAAGAGGCGCGGAGGCGGTTTATTCGCCGGAAGGCCAGCAGCAGATTAAAGCTCTGGTGGATTATTACATGACAAACGCCAAAATCATCCGCGAAGGACTGGTCAGTATCGGTCTGCAGGTATTCGGCGGCGTCAATGCCCCTTACATTTGGCTGAAAACGCCGAACAATATGGATTCCTGGTCCTTCTTCGATAAACTGCTGACCGATGTCCACATCGTCGGCACTCCCGGCACCGGCTTCGGCCCCGCCGGCGAAGGCTACTTCCGTCTGACTGCTTTTGGCAACCGGGAGAATACAGAAGAAGCCGTTGACAGAATTAAGCACAAATTAAGCATTTAAAAAATACCGAAGGTCTGATTCCAAAGGAACCAGGCCTTTTCTTATGCTATGGATGGACTGTCGCCGAACTGATAACAATCATAATCACAAAGAATAACAACGTACAGATAACCGCGAAAGCGACTCCGCCTAAGAGAATCCTTACTCTGGGCTGTTTGTCCGGCGGTGTCCGTTTTGACTTGGCCATCGAAATTCCCCCTCATTGTTACTAAAACAAGCTTCCCTATTATTCTCCCTGGACCGCCATAACAGCCAAGGCAATGGAATACAGCTTATCCCTGGCGGAATCGGCACGGGATGTCAGGATAATCGGGGCCTTGGCGCCGGCGATAACCCCGGCAATCGCTCCTCTGGCAAAATAGGTAGCAGCCTTATACAAAATATTGCCGGACACCAATTCCGGCACCAGAAGAATATCCGCCTGTCCGGCTACCGGGCTGTTGATTCCTTTATGACGAGCCGCTTCAAGACTGACAGCATTATCAAAAGCCAGGGGGCCGTCAACAACACAACCTTTGATCTGACCCCGTTCCGCCATTTTAGCCAGAATCGCCCCGTCGACGCAAGCCGGCATACCGCTGTTAACTACTTCCACTGCCGCCAGGCAGGCGACTCTGGGACAAGGAATTCCCAAGGAATGGGCCACTTTTACAGCATTCTGCAGAATCTGGACTTTTTGCGGCAAATCAGGTGCCACGTTCATTGCCGCATCCGTCAGCAGTATCAGCCGGTCAAACCCGGGAATCTCCATGACCGCCACATGAGAAATGACATTTCTGCCAACCCGCAGCCCCACTTCTTTATTCAGCCCTGCCCGCATCATATCGGCGGTAGAAATCAACCCCTTCATGACAATCTGGGCTTTACCGGCGCTGACCAGCTCCACTGCTTTTAAAGCGGCAGCCCTGGGATTCGGCTCGTCAATAATAGTAAAGGACCCCGTGTCAATTCCCCTGCGAGAGGCGATTGCTGTGATCTTCTCCTGATTGCCGACCAGAATAGCCTGAGCAATGCCGTTTTGCTGAGCTTCGCTGATCGCTGCCAGCACATGATCATCTTCCGCCGCGGCTACGGCAATTTTGCAAGCCGGAACAGCGCGGGCGGCTGTTAAAACATCCTGAAAACTTTTCATTGCATCCCCTCTTCCCTGTTATATATCGCTAACCAATAACAAAGCGCCCTTGGTATGAGGTATGAGCGGCTGCTCTTCAATCGCCACCGGCTGCACCGGACGAAAGCCGTTTTGCCGGTATACCCTGAGAGCCGTTTCATTATCCGCCAATACCAGCAGACTAAGCTGGTAATACCCTTGCTGCCGCGCCTTTTCTTTGGTCAGGTCAATCAAGCGGCTGCCTATCCCCTGATTGCGAAACCGGGGACTGACAAAAATAGCACTGAGATAATAGCTGTCTTCCACCCGGGAATTATAAAAATTATATAATACCGCCAGCCGTTCCGGCGGAAAAAATTCTTTCATTGCCGAATCGACCCCATGGCAGCTGGCCGGATAGGAACTAACCAATCCCGCCACCTTTCCGCTGCATTCGGCAACAGTAATACTTTTATAGGAATCATACCGCTTCCCGTCAGCCAATGACTGGGCAACCAGCTGTTCCGTGGAAAAACACGGCATCAAATTTTCGTATAAAAAGTCTAATATTCCGCCGGCAGTGGCGTTAATCCCGCGAGCCAATTCCAAGCACTCTTCCTGCCGGGCCTCACGATAGATCACTTCCATATCGCTCCCTCCTTCACCAGCATTCTTATTCATCAAACAGGTAAAATCTTCCGTCCGCTATGAAAATACTCCGCCATACTTTTTGTACAGCGGAATACCGTCTCAGCAATAAACCTGCGCCCTTTCTTCATTGCGAAGCACCCGCAGCGCTCCCAAAGCCAGCGCTTCCAACTCTTCCTCACCGGGGATCACCATAATCGGCGCAATAAACTGAACCCGGGCTTTTATATCGGATACGATACGGGAAGAATAAGCGATCCCCCCGGTCAGGATGATTTGATCCACCGCCCCGGTCAATACCGCCGCCATCGACCCGATTTCCTTGGCGACCTGATAAACCAGCGCCGCCAGTACCAGTTCCGCTTGTTTCTCACCCTGCCCGGCCAGTTTCTCTACTTCCCGGATATTCTTCGTCCCAATATAGGCATAAATTCCACCCTGGCCGGCTAGTTTATCCTCTAATTCATCACAAGTGTATTTACCGGAATAGCAAAGTTTCACTAATTGTTTGGCCGGCAGCCCGCCACAGCGATCCGGCGAAAGCGGCCCTTCGTCCATAGCATTATTCACATCGATCATCCGGCCATGCTGGTGGGCGGAAACCGAAATACCGGTTCCCAAATGAGCCACGATAAAATTAACCTCCTGATAGCTTCTGCCGATTACCCCGGCCGCCTTGCGGGCAACGGCTTTCATATTCAGGGCATGGGACAAGCTGACCCGTTCCAAATCCGGCAAGCCGGATATACGTGCCACCGGTTCCAGTTCGTCAACAGAAACCGGATCGACAACAAAAGCCGGTATCTGTAAATGCTGTGCCAAAGCATAGGCCATAATTGCCCCTAAATTAGCAACATGCTCTCCCCACTCCGCCTTTCTTAAATCCTGCAGCATCAGCTGATTCACCCTATAGGTTCCGCCCTTCAACGGTTTCAGCAACCCGCCCCGTCCCACAACGGCTTTAAATACGCTTAGCGCAATGCCCCGTTCCTGCAGCGCCGCTAAAATAAAATCCAGGCGATACTGGCACTGATCAATGAGCCGCTCAAATTTTTCTGTTTCAGCGGCCGCATGTTCTTCTATTTGTTTAAATACTAATTCTTCTCCGCTATAGACTGCAAACTTCGTGGACGTCGTTCCCGGATTGATTACCAGTATTTCTTCTTTATTATCCGATTGTTTCATATTATACCTCCTCCAATGACCGAGCACTGCTCCTTATCAGCTTATATGGCAGTTGGTAGTCTAGTATGTAACTTCCGGCTTGCTTGCCCCTCCAAGGCGAAAATGCCTTACAGCTTGGCGGCAATATACGACGATAAGCGATTCTCGGCCTGTTTTATTTCCGGCGTATCCGGCAGGCATGTCAAAATCTGTTCTACGTAATTTTTATCCATAATATGCCGCAGCGTCCAAGAATAATTTACATCATAAATCCAGGATAATCGTACCAGCTTCCGGTCGTCGACCGTTCTTACATCCGTAAAATTACATTGGCGACCCTGCAAAAAGTCACGCAAAATCGCCGGAGAAACTCCATCGCCGACCGGCGGCATCAAATAGGCCGACAATACCCGAAACACATCCAATTTGTCCGCATCCCGGATAATCTTGGCAAACAGCCGCTGCCCGGCGGCAGCCCGGGGAGGAATTTCTATCTTATTATGGCAGCCAATGGCAAAATTAAAATACTGCCGCTCCTTAAGTGATAAACCATTGAGCAGAGTAAGGCCGGCAATTTCCTTCAATCCCAAGGCGGCGTGATCCTCTGACTGACTATCCACAAAAGTACGATACACCGAATATTGCTTAAACCGCCCGACATCATGGAATAAACCAATTAGTTCCGCTAATTGCTGTTCCGGGGCATCCAGTCCCAATTGCCGGGACAAATCCCGGCTGTTTTCCACCACCTGCCGGGTATGCTGTTCTTTCAGCAAGATATGTTCTTGCACATCCGGATCGGCGGAATAAAAAGAATGAACATATTCAGTAAACCACTTCTGTAGTTCTGCAATTTCTGCCTGTTTCAACAAAAACTTTTCACCTCGGTTGGAAATTACCACTATTTCAGGTTCTTACTGCGTAACCGTTCGCCAACAATGCGGGCCACATGAACACCGCTGGCGCTGGCCTGGGATAATCCACGGGTAATGCCGGCCCCGTCGCCAATGGCAAACATGTTGGGAATCTCCGTCTCCAATTGACCGGTTAACTTTAAGCGGGAACTATAAAATTTAACTTCCACGCCATAAAGCAGCGTATCATCGTTAGTCAGACCCGGTGCTATATTATTCAAAGCATAAATCATTTCGATAATATTATCCAAATGCCGCTTTGACAACACTAAGCTTAAATCACCGGGAGTCGCCTGGAGGGTAGGCTTGGTAAAACTTTTCGCCAGCCGATGTTCATTGGTTCGCCGTCCTTTGATTAAATCACCGAAACGCTGCAGCAGAACGCCGCCCCCCAGCATATTGGAAAAAGAAGCGATTCGTTTGCCATATTGATGGGGTTCATTAAAGGGTTCGGTAAATTTATTACTCACCAATAAGGCAAAGTTTGTATTCTTACTTTGCAGCTTTTCATCCCGGAAGCTATGCCCGTTGACGGTTATAATCCCGTCGGTATTCTCTGCAACCACATAACCCTTGGGATTCATGCAAAACGTTCGTACTAAATCCCCGTATTGCTTGGTACGATACACCAGCTTGGCTTCATAGACCTCATCGGTAATATGCTGAAAAACCTCGGCGGGAATTTCAACTCGCACACCCACGTCAACCTGATTGTTAAACAGCGGCAGCCCCAGTTCCCTGCATTGGCCGGCAAACCATTCCGAACCGGACCGACCGGGAGCTGCAATCAGGTAGCTGCAGGTAATCGGCTTGGACTCACCTTTTACCTCCAGCTGAAATTCAGCGCCGTGGGGCCGAATCCGTTCAACCGTGGAATCAAACAAAAAGGTGATTTTATCTTTTAAAAACTCGTAAATTTGCTCCATAATCTTTAAATTATTTTCCGTCCCCAGATGCCGGACTTTGGCCTGCAGCAAATGGATATCATAAGCCAGAGCCTGTTTGCCGATAGTGCAGTTTTTTGTGGTGAAATATTCAGCCGGGGCACCGTATTGGCAGTTGATTTCATCTACATAATCAATCAGCTCTTCCACTGTTTTTTTCGGCAGATATTCATTTAACCAGCCGCCAAATTCAGTCGTAAAATTATATTTCCCATCGGAAAAAGCCCCGGCGCCGCCAAAGCCGCGCATAATGCTGCAAGGCTTGCAGTTCAGGCAGTGGTCTGCCTTTTTCTCGCCAATCGGGCACTTTCGCCGATAAATGTCATGACCGGTTTCAAGCATAACTACCCTGGCGCCGCAGCCACCGGCAATCAATTCATAGGCTGTAAAAATCCCGGCAGGTCCCCCGCCGATGATCGCCACATCATATTCACTAGCCACTTTGCAAAACCCCTTTTCATTAAAATGCTCTAATACTTTGATGATTATTTCGCAGCATTGCTCCTGCTGCAAAACACCCGGATACGGTGCGACACTGCCATTATCTTCAATGGTAATTTAGGTCCCAGTTCTCCGTCTAAATCGCTGTCCAAATCTTCCGGGGATTCAATGGTAATCTCTCTTGCCTGAATATAAGTAACATTTTTTTGATTCAGATGATTGCCTGTCAGCAGGCAAATAAACAGCCGCATTAATTCCGGCAGCCGGCAACGGTTCACAATGAGCAGATCCAGCTTGCCATCATCAATGGCAGCATTAGGTACAAGATTGGGAAAACTCCCTACCACGCCACTGTTCATTACCAGAAACAAAAATACATCATCTTCCAACACCTGCCCGTCGGCAGTAATTTTCATCGGCAGCGCCCGGAAGCTGGGCAGCTCTTCAATGCCTTTTAGATAATAAGCCACTTTTCCCAGGGTATTTTTCAATAAGGTGTCCGCCGTATGAGCCACGCCGGTTAAAAGCCCGGCACTGGCGACATTAATAAAGTATTTATTATTCACCATGCCGATATCTACGTCCCGCACCTCACCCCTGGCTATCACTTCTGCACACTGCTTTAAATCCCGGCTCAGTTTCAAATAAGTTGCAAAATCATTACTCGTTCCACTGGGAATAATCCCCACCGGAACATCAATAGAAAGTTCCAGCATAGCATTCATTACTTCGTGTACCGTTCCGTCGCCGCCGGAAATAATAATCCCGTCGGCGCTAATTTCCTTCGCTAACAAAACCAAACTGTTCGTATCCTCCTTACGCTCGGTACGCACGGGCGTAACCAAACAGCCCCGACGCTGAAACTGCTGCACGACCTCATCCAGCTTATATTTAAAATAAGCGTCGCCTGACAGGGGATTATAAACCAATAAAAACTGCTTCATAAAATTGCACTCCCGCTTCTTTCATCATTACTATAACTCCAACTCTTATTATATATGAAAAAGATTGATTTGTGCCAGGTCCCGTTATTCGTCATTATTGTTCCACTTATAAAACAAACGACGCCACTGCAGAAGCAAACGCTTGCAGTAACGTCGTTTGGCGGGCGGATTTAGTTATAAACAAGTAGAAGAATCATCATCAAAACCG
>JBDKTO010000025.1 GCA_039680175.1 Veillonellales bacterium
AATCAGTCAGGCAGATGGTACAGTGATTACAGTGCCGGGAACAACAACGCTGATTGCCGGCGGCAACGACATTACTCTCAGCCAAGCCGGGAATAATTTTGGCACAGTAGCAGTAACAAGCGGCAAGGATGTAACCTTAACCGATACCGACGGCATAGACCTTGGCGCATCGAATGTCACCGGTGATTTAACAGTAACGGTAGCCGCCGGGAATATAACCAACAGCGGGCCGCTGAAAGTAACGAATGCATCGTCTACGGCATCCTTTGCGGCCAACGGATCAAGTTCATCCATTTCTATCAACAATTCCAGCAATGAGTTTGATGGTTCCTTATCTATAGCAGGTAATCATCTCCAAAATGTATCTATAGTGGATACTACGCCGCTGGAATTGCCGGCTATCACGGTAGCTCACGACCTTTATGTGTCGGCACTTGGTGTTACTCAGAACGGAGCACTGGTTGTCGGCGGAACGACGGATGTTGAAGCCGGAGCGGGAGCCATCAACCTTGGCAATGACGGCAACAGCTTCACCGGAGCGGTAACATTAGGCAACAGCGGAACTACGAATGACATCATCCTGACGAATGCCACAACAACGGAACTGGCCGGGGTAACAGCCGGTCACAACCTGACGGTAACCAGCGGCGGAGATATCAGCCAGAGCGGAGCGATAGATGCTGCTAACGGAACCACAACATTGACGGCCGGGACGACAAACAGTCCGGCAGATATCACGCTGAACAATGATACGAACAACTTTAAAACAGTCACAATCAATCGCGGCGCAAACGTTAGTCTGAAAGATGATAACGATATTGATTTGGGTCCGTCAACGGTAAGCGGGACACTGAACGTTGCGACATTAAACAACGGGAATATTACCCAAAGCGGGAAACTGGATGTAACCGGAGCGGCAGACATTAACGCCGGCAGCGGGAACATTATCTTAGCCGAGGATACCAACGACTTTAAGAACAGCGTTGCCGTGACCGGTAAAAACGTTACGGTTCATGATGCCAATGACATCCGGCTGGGAACATCGAATGTGACCGGCGACCTGACAATTACAGCGGTTAATGGAGCCATCAGCCAAAGTGGCACTCTGGTGAGTGTAGGGCAGGATGCGGCCTATACTGCCAGCGGGACAACCGGCAGTGTAACCTTGGGAAGCCAAACTATCGGCAGAAATTTAACTATTACAGCCGAACAGACCATAGGGCAGACAACGGGAACGGCGATCGATGCTCATAGTGGAACCACAATATTAACGGCAGGGACGACAAGCAGTCCTCAGGACATTACCCTGAACAATGATACCAATGACTTTAAAACAGTCACAATCAATCGTGGCGCAAACGTTAGTCTGAAAGATGCTAGTGATATCCAGTTGGGAACCTCGAATGTTTCCGGCAATCTGACGGTAACGGCAGCTGCAGGAGCAATTACTCAAAGCGGAGCAATAGATGCGCATAACGGAACCACGACATTAACGGCAGGAACGACAAGCAGTCCTCAGGACATTACCCTGAACAATGATACCAATGACTTTAAAACAGTTACAATCAATCGTGGCGCAAACGTTAGTCTGAAAGATGCTAATGATATCCAGTTGGGAACCTCGAATGTTTCCGGCAATCTGACGGTAACGGTAGCTGCAGGAGCAATTACTCAAAGCGGAGCAATAGATGCTCATAACGGAACTACGACATTAACGGCAGGAACAGAAGCGGTTCCGGCAAATATAACGCTGGACAATGCGGGAAATGACTTTGGTACCGTATCTGTCGTTCACGGCAGCACCGTATCTTTGAAAGATAAGAACGGAATTGATCTGGGTGCGTCCACAGTGAGCGGCGACCTGACGGTAACGGCGGCTAATGGAGCCATCAGCCAAAGCGGCACTCTGGTGAGTGTAGGGCAGGATGCGGCCTATAGCGCTAGCGGGGCAACCGGCACTATAACTTTAGGCAGCCAAACTATCGGCAGGAATTTAACTATTACAGCCGACCAGACCATAGGGCAGACAACGGGAACGGCGATCGATGATCATAGCGGAACCACAACATTAACGGCAGGAACGTTAAGCACTCCGGCAAATATCACGATGGATAACGATGCGAACAACTTTAAAACAGTCATAATCAATCGTGGCGAAAACGTCAGCCTGAAAGATGATAACGATATTGATTTAGGACCGTCAACGGTAAGCGGGACACTGGGCGTTGCGACATTAAACAACGGCAGCATCACCCAAAGCGGTAAACTGGACGTAACCGGAGCGGCAGAGATTAACGCCGGTGGCGGGAACATCACCTTAGCCGATGATACCAACGACTTTAAGAACAGCGTCGCCTTGATCGGCAAAACCGTAACGGTTCATGATGCCAACGACATCCGGCTGGGAACTTCGAACGTTTCCGGCAACCTGACAATTACAGCGGTTAATGGAGCCATCAGTCAGAGCGGAGCGATCGATGCTCATAGTGGAACCATAACATTGACGGCCGGGACGACAAACAGTCCGGCAGATATCACGCTGAATAATGATACGAACAACTTTAAAACAGTCATCATCAGTCAAGGCAAAAATGTCAGTCTGAAAGATAATAACGATATTGATTTGGGGCAGTCGACAGTAAGCGGGACACTGGGCGTTGCGACATTAGGCAACGGGAATATCACCCAAAGCGGCAAACTGGACGTAACCGGAGCGGCGACAATTAACGCCGGCAGCGGGAACATTACCTTAGCCGATGATACCAACGACTTTAAAGACGGCCTTACGTTGACAGGCGGAACGATTGATGTTCATGATGCCAATGCGCTGAAACTAGGAACTACCCAGGCAACAGTGCTGAACATTACCGCCCACGGGGATGTAACTCAGGCCGGCGTCCTGACAGTAACCGACACGACAAATATCAGCGCCGGAGCGGGAGTCATCAGCCTTGGCAATAGCGGCAACAGCTTCACCGGCGCGGTAACATTGACCAACAGCGGAACCAATGACATCAGCTTGACAAATACGAAAGCAACGAAACTGGCGGGAGTAACGGCTGGTCAGAACCTGACGGTAACGAGCGGCGGAGATATCAGTCAGAGCGGAGCGATAGATGCCCATAGCGGAACCACGACATTAACGGCAGGAACCGTTGGGAATGAAAAGGAGATCACGCTGCAGGATACCGGGAACAACTTTGGCAGCTTAGGAGCAACGGGTAGTGCAGTAAGCATTAATGATACCAACGGGATTACCTTGGATGATATTACGGCAGGCAGCCTGAACTTGACGGCGCACGGAGCCGTAAGTCAGACGGGAGTTGGGAATAAAGTAATAGTCACCGGGGCAACGGCAGTGGATGCCAACGGCAGCATTATCACCTTGAACAACGCCGATAACGACTTCGGCAGCTTCGGAGCCAAAGGCAGTGCGGTAACAGTCAATGATGCCAGCGGGATTACCTTGGACGACATTACGGCAAGCAGCCTGAACCTGACAGCGCACGGAGCCGTGAGCCAGACGGGAACAGGGAATAAAGTAATAGTCACCGGGGCAACGGCAGTGACGGCCCAGAGCACGGATAGCGATGGCCATCCGGTAGCGCAGGTTATTACTTTAAGCAATAGCGATAACGACTTCGGTAGCTTTGGGGCAACCGGCAGTGCAGTAACGGTCAACGATAAGAACGGTATTATACTGGACAACATCAACGGCAGCAGTTTGACACTGACAGCCGGCGGCAATGTGAGTCAGGTTTCCGGCCAGACAATAACGGCCACGAACCTGGCAGTAAGCGCCGGTGGGAATGTGAACCTGAAAGAAGCGAATACCATCGGTACGGCGGCGGTGGAGGCTGCCGGCCATGATGTTACGCTGCGGGATGACGGCGGCTTTAGCCTGGGAAGCGTTGTGCGGAGCAACGGAACGACGTTAAAGGGTATAGAGGCTAAGAACGTACACCTGATCAGTTCCGGTACAGTAAACGGAAATGCACCGATTACCGCGAGCGGCCTTGCTTTGACGGGAACCGGCGGCGACTTCGAATTAGGAACGCAGAACAATACCATCAGTATCTTGGCCGCCCGTACCGGCAGCGTCATCTTGAACAATACCGGAGCAGTCAAGATTGGCACTGTGACGGCGAACGGAGTGACAACGGTCGGAGTAACCACCAGCGGCACGTTTAGCCTGACGGCAGGCGGCGATATTACGCAAGACCAGGCGATTGAGACGGACGGCACGGCGACGTTGGACGCCGGGACGCATGACATTGTCCTGAATAGCGGCAGCAACGATTTCAAAGACAGCATAACGGCAGCGGGAGCAAACGTGACACTGGCCGACGCCAATGATATGGAATTGGGCAACATCAGTGCCACAGGGTTGCTGGACTTGACGGCAGGCGGCGGAATCAGTCAGACGGCTGGCAAGACCATTAGTGCCACGAACTTGGCGGCGAGAGCTGGCGGCAGCGTCAATCTGAAAGAAGCCAACACGATCGGTACGGCGGCAGTAGATGCCTCCGGTCATGACATCACTCTGCGGGATGACGGCGGCTTTGCCATAGGGGAAGTGACACGGACCGACGGGACGGTTTTGAACGGCATCAACGCCGGGAGCGGCAGCGTACAGCTGATCACTACCGGGACGGTAACGGAGAGTCAGCCGATCACGGCGAGGGGTTTGGAACTGACGGGTGATGGCGGGACGTTCGATCTGGAGCAGCCCAATAATATCGGGACCTTGGCGGCGGATACCGGCAGCATCACCTTGAAGAATAGCGGAGCGATCGACATCGGCAGCGTTGCGGCGAACGGAGTCGAGACGGACGGCGTAAAGACCAGCGGCACTTTTAGCCTGACGGCCGGCGGAAATATTACCCAAGACCAGGCGATTGAGACTGACGGCACGGCGACATTTGACGCCGGGACAGGAGACATCCAGCTTGATGAGGCCAACAAATTTGGCGGTACGGTAAACGCCGCCGGTAATGATATAACGCTGCATGATGCTGACAGCATAGACGTAGGGACTGTCACGGCGGGAGGCAATCTCAGCGTTGAGGCTGGTAATGGAGATATCATTGACAGCGGCGCAATTACGGTAGCCGACAACGCGCAATTCAGCGCCACGGGCGGTATGAGCCAGACCACTGGCAGCCTGACGATAGAGGGAACGACCGATATCGAGGCGGGAGCAGGAGCTATTGACCTGGGAAGCAGCAGCAATACCTTTACCGGAACAGTAACGCTGGCCAATAGCGGAACGAATGATATCAACCTGACGAATACCACAGCGACAACTTTAGGAGAAGTAACAGCCGGGCAAAATCTGGTGGTAACCAGCGGCGGAGCAGTGAGCCAAGCAGATAATACGACGATCACAGTACCGGGTACAACGACCATTACGGCGGGAACTACAGGGAGTCCGGCCGATATCACACTGGACAAGGCAAACGATTTTGTAGGCAGCATTACGGCCGCAGGGTCAAACGTCACGCTGCATGATGTGAGTACAAACGGTATGGAACTAGGCAATATAAATGCGTCGGGAGGCTTGGTAGACCTTACGGCAGACAACGGAATCAGCCAGACGGCCGGAACTAGCATGGATGCGGCCGAACTGGCGGCGAGTGCCGGCGGGAATGTGAATTTGAAAGAAGCCAACACAATCGGCACGGCGGCGGTGGCTGCTGCCGGCCATGAGATTACCGTGCGGGATGACGGCGGGTTTACGATAGGGGACGTACAGCGGACCGAGGGGACGACGCTTAGCGGGATCAACGCCGGAACGACAGGCAGCGTGCAGCTGATTACCGGCGATGCGGGGACGGTAACGCAAACTCAGCCGATAACAGCGGGCGGCCTGGAATTGACGGGCGCCGGCGGTACGTTTGACTTGGAGCAGCCCAATAATATTGGGACATTGGCGGCGGATACCGGCAGCATCACCTTGAGGAATAGCGGAGCGATCGACGTCGGCAGCGTTACGGCGAACGGAGTAACAACGGACGGAGTAACCACAACCGGAACCTTTAGCCTGACGGCAGACGGCGATATTACGCAAACCAAGGCCATCAGCACGACCGGAGCGGCAGCCATTAACGCCGGCGGTGGGAATATTACCCTAGCCGATGATGCCAACGACTATAAGGACAGCGTCGCCCTGACCGGCGGAAACGTTACGGTTCATGATGCTAACGATATCCGGCTGGAAACCTCGAATGTTTCCGGCGACCTGACGGTAACGGCAGTTGCAGGCGCCATCAGCCAAAGCGGCGCAATAGATGCCCATAACGGAACCACGACATTAACGGCAGGGACAATGAGCAGTCCGCAGAATATTACGCTGAACAATGATAATAATGACTTTGGTACGGTTGTGATTTCTAATAGTTCTAACGCCGCCATAAAAGACCAAAACGGCATTACGCTGGGCAGCTCGAACGTGACCAACTTGCTGGATCTGACAGCCGGCGGCAATGTGAGTCAGGTTCCCGGCCAGACAATCAGTGCGGGGAATCTGGCGGTAAGTGCCGACGGAAACGTTAACCTGAACGAAGCTAACACCATCGGTACGGCGGCGATCACCGCCGCCGGTCATGACATCACGCTGCGGGACGACGGCGGCTTTGCGCTAGGGGAAGTGACACGGACCGACGGGACAGTACTAAGCGGTATCAACGCCGGCAGCGGCAGTGTGAACCTGATCAGCAGCGGAACTGTGGCCGGAAATGCACCGATTACCGCCGGCGGCCTTGATTTGACAGGGAACGGCGGTGACTTCGAGCTGGGAACGCAGAGCAATACGATCAGCACCCTGGCCGCCAATACCGGCAGCATCGTCTTGAACAATACGGGAGCGGTCAATATCGGCATGGTTACGGCGAACGGAGTGACAACAGTCGGAGTAACCACCAGCGGAACTTTTAGACTGACGGCAGGCGGGAATATTACCCAAGACCAGGCGATTGTCGCGAAAGGGGCGGCGACGTTTAATGCCGGAGATAATGCAATCACGCTGACGAATGGTGATAATGACTTTAACAGTTTGGGAGCAGCCGGTAATACGGTAACAGTCAACGATAAAAACGGCATTACGCTGAATGATATCACGGCAGGGAGTCTGACATTGACGGCCCATGGGGACGTAAGCCAGACAACCCCGGCAAATAGCATTGTGGTGACTGGAAACACAACAGTGGATGCGAACGGCGGCAGCATTAATTTAGGCAATACAGTTAATGATTTTAATACGGTGTCGCTAAACGGCAGCCCCTTAGTACTGCGGGATTCTAACGGTTATATCATGACTAGTATTAACGGTGCCAGCGCCAGCGGCGAGCACGATGCTGTCAGCGACGCAGATAATCGAGCCGGGGAGCCGGATGTCCCCACCACTACGGCGGAGAACAATCCTTCACAAATAGGACAAGCTCCGGCTTCACCAGTTACTATTATAAAGGGTGAAGGAACTACGGCGGGGACGACTCAGCCGGTATCGCCAAAACCCAGTCAGTCGAGTGCAGGCCAGGGAGGAACAGGCCTGCAGGGTGATGGACAGCAGCAGGGCATCGGTCAGCAAGCAGCAGGTTCACCAAGCGGCAGTGACCAAGCAACAGGGCAGCAAGGCAGTAATGACCAGCAGGGTGATGGACAGCAAGATCCGACAGATGCAGATCAGGAAGAAAGTGGCCAGGAAACTGCACCGGGCGGTTCGCTGATCCTGACAGGAAGTAAAGGCGTTTCCGAAAATTACACGATAAACAGCTCCGGTGATTCAATGACGGTGAGTGCCGCTGCTGCAAATTCGTCTCCTTCGGCGGCACAAGAATCGCAGACAAATGAGATCCCGGTTTATAGAATGGAAAATCAGGAAAGACAGACTTATGGAGCCTATGCTGTTTCATCTGACGGTCAGCAAATAACGTTGGTTCCGTCATCGCTAAAATCCGAACCAACGGCGAATGTAAAGGCTGAATGCAAGACTGCTTATGCTACCGTCAGCCTGGATAGCGGTGCAACGGGGGTATATAATGTCGGTTTTAATGGTACAACCCTGTTAGTCTATCCTCTAGATGAAGGAGCTAAGAAGCTGATACAGGAAACAGACGATGTGAAGAACAAACCGATTGTCGCCGTCAGCCTGTTGACCGCAATGCATGATATGGGGCTTTCCCTTGCACAAATTAAAGCTGTATATATTTATACGAATTGAGCGGAATTTTTCTGTGCTCTCTGTGGTTAAAAAAGCGCCGCATTCTCATATCAAACCGCGTCATTTTAAAAAATAGTCCGTATCTTGTTGATGATATGGACTATTTTTGCATGATTATGCTATGATAACATTTGTTAATAGTCTAAAAATGGGATTGACATTCATCGAGGGGGTTCTTTCATGTCATATTTTTGTCATATTTTTAGTGTAAAATAGAAAGGAAATTAACATTTCTTAAGCGGCAGCAATGGGCAGGGAAGGAGATTCATTAGATGAACCACCGGTTTTGGCAAGAGGGAAATAAGCGGAAGTCATTTCTCATTATTGGCATTTTACTGATTTTATGTCTGGCGATAACGGTGCAGATGACTCGCAAACAGGCTGCGGGTAAATCAGGGTCGGGAAATAAAGTGCAGACTACGGTGGATGTGTTAAGTGTTCCCCGGACGCAATTGATAAAACGCATATCGCTTACCGGACAGACAGTGCCAAAGGCTCAGGTCGATATTGCGGCAAAATATCAAGGCAGGATTGCTGCGGTCAATACAGATTTAGGCCAGCGGGTAGCAGCGGGGCAGGTGCTGATAGTACAGGATACCGGTGATGCGGAATTGACAATTAAGCAAAATCAGGCGTCTTATCAACAGGCCTCTGCTGATGCGGCAAACAGTAATGTGGCGTTTAATGCTAATTATAATAAAGCTAAGGCGGATTACGATCGGGCTGCGGCCACTTACCAGCGCTATAAGACATTATATGAGGTAGGCGGAATAGCGAAAGACACTTTGGATATTGATGAGCAGCAAATGCTGGATGCCAAGGCGACTTTGGATGCTTTGGTAAATCAAATGAATTCCAATTATGTACCGGCGACAGTAGAATCTGCGCAGGCTGTGGCCGAAAAAGCCCGGCACGGTATTGCCGCCGCCGAAAAGCAACGGGATGATCTCATCTTACGGGCGCCATTTTCCGGAATGATCGGCTATCGTCAGGCCGAAGTCGGCGCTATTGTTTCCGCCGGGCAAAAATTGCTGACGATTGTGGATAACAGCGAGATCCATGTGGATTGTCAAGTATCCGAGCAGGATTTGCCGGCTTTGTCCATCGGTATGGACGTGAATGTGCAAATTGAAACATTAGGGAGACAGTTTCCCGGTAAAATTATTTACATAAGTCCGGCCAGTGACAGCTCTAACTTGGTATTTTCTTTGCGTATCGATCTTACGGAACCGGATACTGCCGTTAGAAGCGGTATGTTTACCCGGACGATTCTGAATACGGTTTTGCGGTCTGATGTTCTGGTAGTTCCCAAGACGGCGATATTAGAAAAGAACGGCAAGAGTTATGTTTTTGTTATTAATGAGCAGAATGCAGCGGAAGAGCGTACCGTTCAGATTGGCGCCAGAGGCGATCAAAATGTGGAAATACTGGCTGGATTAACGGAAGGTGAAAAAATTGCCCTCAATAATCTTTCCCGGCTGCGGTCAGGACTGACAATAGTACCGAATTTGGTTGCCCTGGATGGTGGGGGTGACAGTCAGTGAACATCACCCGGTTTTCCATTCAGAAACCAGTCGGCATATCGATGATTGTTATGTTATTCGTCGTACTGGGGTTATTCAGCTTTTATCGCATCGGCGTGGAATTGTTACCGTCGGTTAATATCCCTTATGTAACAGTGACGGTAAATTATCCGGGTGCCGGGACGGAACAAGTTGAGGAAGATGTTATCAAACCTTTGGAAAATGCCTTGTCATCTTTATCAAACCTAAAGCATATTACATCAGTTGCCCGTCCGGAAAAGGCGCAGATAACGTTAGAATTTGAATTTTGGGCCAATGTAGCGACTTCGGCTATCGACGCGACCCAGTATGTCAACGCGGCTATGAGCAAGCTGCCTACTGCGGTGAAGACGCCGTCGGTTATTAAAAGGGATATTAACGCTACCCCCATTATGGAAATCTCCGTTGTTTCCGGCAAGCCGCTGTCGGATGTATATACGCTGGCGAATGATGTATTTGTGGAACGGCTGCAAAGAGCCAGCGGCGTGTCTGACGTTACGCTGTTCGGCGGCCGGGATAAAGAAGTGGCGGTTGAAGTTGATAAAGATAAGCTGTCTTATTACAATATTTCTCTAAGCCAGATTGCCAACCGGATTCAGCAGGAAAATGTACTGACTCCGGCCGGATCGGTTTTTACCGATAAAACGGAGACGAATGTGCGCTTGACGGCTCAATATGCTTCGCCGGAAGAACTGGCGGGCATTCATGTTACGAATGCCAAAGGTATCAATATACCGCTAACGGATCTTGCCACCGTTAGGGAACAGGATAAAAGAGTTACCCGTTATGCCCGCACGAACGGACAGGATGTAGTGTCGCTGACAATTTATAAAAATAGCGATGCCAATTTGGTGGATACAGTAAAAGCGGTAAAACAGCAATTGGATAGTTTACGTGCCGAATATCCGGACTATCAGTTTGTAACGATTACTGATTCTTCCACATATGTGCAGGATGCTCTTCATAATACGCTGGAAGCGCTGATTGAAGGACTGTTCACAACTGGCCTGGTATTATATCTGTTTTTGCGGGGCTGGCGTTCTGCTGCCGCTGTTTTGATTGCGATACCGACTTCCTTAATTTCTACTTTCTTTGTGATGTATATTGCAGGTTTTACTTTTAATATGATGTCGCTGCTGGGAATGTCCTTGTGTATTGGCACGCTGGTGGATGATTCTATTGTGGTGCTGGAGAATATTCATCGCCATTTTCGCATGGGAAAGGATGCGAAGACGGCAGCGGAAGAGGGCCGAACAGAGATTGGCATGGCTGCTTTGGCGATCACCCTTTGTGATGTAGTAGTCTTTATGCCAATCGCCTTTATGACCGGAATGACCGGGCAGTTTTTCCGGCAATTCGGCCTGACAATTGTCTTTGCTACGTTATGTTCACTTTTTGTATCCTTTACCTTGACGCCGATGCTGGCATCCCGGTTTTATGCAAACGGAATTGTGGAACCGAGAGGCAAGCTATGGGATTTTATGGCGCGTTTGGAAAACGGGGCAATAGAAAAATATGGAAAGATATTACATTGGAGCTTGAAGAATCCGGCAAAGATTATGGTAAGTATTGCGTTGATTTTTTTTGCCACCCTTTCTTTTATTCCTTTAGGAATTATTGGCTCCGAGTATATGCCGAAAACAGATGAGGGCAGCTTCCGGATTATGATGCAGTTTCCGGTAGGCCAGAATATTGATCAGACGAATAGCGAAGTAAGAAAAATAGAAGAGTATCTTACGACAGTGCCGGAAATTACTAATTATCTGTCGAGTGTGGGAACTCCGGCTGGAAGCTATGGCAGTATCAGCGTGCAAATGGTTGATCGAAAAGAGCGGAACCGCAGTGTTTGGCAGGTCACTGATCAGATACGGCAGTATCTCAGGAAAAATTATCCCCAGGCCACATCGCAGGTCAGTGAAACTCAGTCTTCCGTTGCCGGGGTATCCGGCGGCAGCGGAACCGGCGGCGGCGGCCCTAACACTTCTCCGGTGCAGATTGAGCTGCGGGGAGCCAGCCTTGACAATATTATTAAGGCCTCCTATAGGATTCAGGATATTGTTTCTACGGTTCCCGGGGTAAAAGATGTTCGCAGTTCCTACAGTGAAGGTATGCCGGAAATCCGTCTGGTGGTTGACAGGGAACGGCTTAAATTCTTTAATACTACCGTTAATGAAGTGAACAATGTATTTTCCGGCGCAGTAGCCGGGACACTGGCCGGCTATTATGCCAACGATCCTACCAATGACAGCCAGGATACCGATATTTATGTACGGATTAAAAACAGTGACGGCTTTAAGGCATCTGATATAAGTTCTATACCGGTTCAGGCCGGAACAGGGTTAGTCAGATTAAGCGATGTGGCCCGGCTGCAGGATAGTGTCGGACCGGTTATGCTGCGGCGGGTGGATAAGCAGGAGTCGATCAATATCGCCGCCAATATAACCGATCGTCCCTTGCAGGATGTATTGAATGATATTTCCAAGAGTATAAAGCCGGAAGATCTGGGGACAAATGTGACTTACCGGTTTACCGGTCAGGCGGATAACATGAAAAGCACTTTCACCGAAATGGCGCAGGCGCTTGGTTTATCCTTACTTTTAGTCTATATGCTTTTGTCTACCTTATATGAATCTCTCTCTACGTCGTTTATTCGGATGTTTTCACTTCCCTTCGGCTTAATCGGCGCATTAACCCTATTGGCCATTACTCGCAATACTCTTAATCTATATTCTTTAATTGGAATCCTGGTAATGGACGGTGTAGTGGCTAAAAACGGCACACTGCTTTTAGATTATACGATGACGCTGATGGGGAGGGGGATGAATGCCCGGGATGCTGTCATTGAAGCCGGTAAAACCAGGCTGAAGCCTATTTTTATGACTACTTTGACGATGATAACGGGAATGCTGCCAATGGCGCTCGCTTTAACTGCCGGCTCGGAGACTCGGGTCGCCATGGCCTGGGTAGTAATCGGCGGCTTGACTTCCTCCACGTTTTTTACGCTGGTTGGCATACCGATTATCTTTTTATATTTTGAAGGTAAGCCTTTCTCAAGATATAGGCATGCCATCAGTCATGCTTATAAGCGCTTAGCAGGCAAAGGACAGCAGTCTGCGGGATAAGACGGTACGGCAGCCTGAAAACGGAGCAGTTGGTAAAAAAATAAGTTGTCATTGCGAACAATAGTGAAGCAATCTCGCTGTCTTTTTCAGCAGATTGCTTCGTCGTCACGCCTCCAATGACAGTATATATATGCGGCGTTTGGGTAAAATAAGGGGATACAGGTAAGCAGTAAGGAAAAAATTAAAAGACTTTATAGCAATGACGGCGATATGGAGATTTGTAAAGCAGGAAATATTCGACAAATGACGAACAAAGAATGGATATAACTGAAAAAGGAGCCATGAGGATGAGCACCAACCCTGTTTTACCTTCAAATTTTATTCAGAACATTATTAATGAAGATTTACAGAACAATAAAAACGAGAGCAGAGTCCATACCCGCTTTCCGCCGGAACCGAACGGCTATCTGCATATTGGCCACGCTAAATCGATCTGTCTTAATTTTGGGATCGCCAAGGAAAATAACGGCCTTTGCAACCTGCGCTTTGATGATACCAATCCCAGCAAAGAGGAAGTCGAATATGTGGATTCCATTCAGGCGGATGTTCACTGGCTGGGATTTGACTGGGATGACCGGATGTTTTATGCTTCCGATTATTTTGAACAGCTTTATCAATATGCAGTTCAATTAATAAAATTAGGGAAGGCCTATGTCTGTGATTTAACGGCTGATGAAATCCGGTCCTATAGGGGTACCCTTACCGAACCTGGTAAGGACAGTCCTTACCGGAACCGCTCGGTGTCAGAGAATCTTGCCTTGTTTGAAAAGATGCGAACCGGCGAATTCCCGGACGGTTCCCGGGTTCTGCGGGCTAAAATTGACATGGCTTCACCTAACGTAAATATGCGTGATCCGGTTATCTACCGGATTTTAAGGGCGACTCATCATCGTACCGGTGATCAATGGTGTATCTATCCCATGTATGATTATGCCCATCCGCTGTCCGATGCTTTGGAGCATATTACCCATTCCATCTGTACCTTGGAATTTGAAGACCATCGCCCGCTGTATGACTGGGTGCTGGAAACTCTTAAGCTGGAATACCGGCCCCGGCAGATCGAATTTGCCCGGCTGAATCTTACCAATACAGTGATGAGCAAACGTAAGCTCCGCCAACTGGTTGAAGGCGGCTATGTAAGCGGGTGGGATGATCCGCGGATGCCGACAATATCAGGTCTGAGACGGCGGGGTTATACGCCGGAGGCAATTCGCGACTTCTGCGAGCGGATCGGAGTCGCCAAAAGCAACAGTACTGTGGATGTGGCTATGCTGGAGCACTGTATCCGGGAAGATCTGAACGCCCGGGCTCCCCGGGCTATGGCGGTTCTTCGTCCCCTGAAGGTCGTCATTGACAATTATCCTGAGGGTGTGGTAGAAGAGCTGGAAGCGGAGAATAATCCGGAATGCCCGGAGATGGGTACACGCAAAGTATCTTTTTCCCGGGAACTGTATATCGAGCAGGAAGACTTCTCTGAAAATCCGCCGAAAAAATTTTTCCGGCTCAGTCCCGGTAAGGAAGTGCGCTTGAAGCACGCTTATATCATCAAGTGCGAATCAATTGTAAAGGACGAAAAGACCGGGGAAGTAACGGAAGTTCATTGCACTTACGATCCTGAAAGCAAGAGCGGCGGGGCTACCAGCAGCCGGAAAATAAAAGGAACACTCCATTGGGTATCGGTTTCTCATGCTGTTCCGGCTGTGGTCCGTCTCTACGATTATCTGCTGCTGGCTCAGGCGGAAACTGAGGAAGAAGCGGAGGGAGCGGATTTTATATCCACGCTGAATCCCAATTCGCTGATTGAGCTTACGAACTGCAGGCTGGAATCCAGTTTGGCCGATTCGGCGCCGGGCAGCCGTTACCAATTTTTGCGGCAGGGCTATTTTGCGGTCGATTCGGTGGATTCCCAACCGGGAGCACTGGTCTTCAACCAGATTGTGGGATTGAGAGATTCCTGGGCTAAGGCTCAGAAGAAGGGATAAGAGAAAAACAAAAGGTTCTAAACCGCTAAGTGGCTTAGAACCTTTTGTTTTAATATAAGACAGAAATATCTTGCCGCGTTAATTGTTCTCTGACAGCTTGTACATCCTGCTCGTTGGCGGCCGGTACGTCCGCTAGTGAATATTTCCAACCAAGCTTTTCCCATTTGCTGCGTCCCAGAGTGTGATAGGCCAGCAGTTCAACCGGCACCGGCAGCGGCAGGGAATGAATGAGTTTGGCGAGAGCGGTGATATCTGCCGGTTCGTTATTCACTCCGGGGATAACGACATAGCGGAGGGTTACCGGCCGGATTTGGACAGTGTATCGGAGATTGTCGATAATTTCTGTATTATCATGGCCGGTTAGAAAATAGTGTTTAGACGGTTCAACCGCTTTTAAGGAGAAAAGAACTGCATCCGTATAAGGCAGAACCTGACGCAGCTGATCCGGTGAGCAGTAGCCGGCGGTGTCCAGGGTAGTATGGATGCCCTGTTCCTGGCAGCTTTTGAACAAGGCAGCGACAAATTCCGGCTGCAGCAGCGGCTCGCCGCCGCTTACGGTAATGCCGCCGCCGCTGGCCTCGTAATAACGGCGGTATTTGTTAACAGCCGCCAATACCTGGGCTGCCGTAATTTCTTTGCCGGAGCAGGACCAAGTGTCCGGATTGTGACAGAATTTGCAGCTGAGCCGGCAGCCGGACAAAAATAGGACCAGCCGTATTCCCTGACCGTCTACAGTGCCGAAGGTCTCCATTGAATGGTAGCAGCCTGTTAGCATAGGTGCCTCCTTATGGTTCTCTATATTGCCTGGTGGAAGGTACGGCTGACCACTTCCTGCTGCTGGGCACGGGTAAGATTGATAAAATGAACGGCGTAACCGGAAACCCGGATGGTTAACTGCGGATATTCTTCCGGATTTTCCATGGCTTTCAGCAATAAGGATCGGTCGAGAACATTGACATTGATATGATGTCCTTTCTGGGCAAAGTAACCGTCTAACAGCGCCACTAGATTATTGACTCTGACTTCCGCGCATTTTCCCAATGCTCCGGGGACAATGGAAAAGGTGAAGGAAATACCGTCGCGGCACTGGGAATAATCCAGACGGCAGATCGAATGAAAGGCGGCTAAAGCTCCCAAACGATCCCGGCCGTGCATGGGATTGGCGCCGGGGGCGAAAGGCTCGCCGGCTTTGCGGCCGTCAGGTGTGGCACCGGTTTTTTTGCCATACATCACATTAGATGTGATAGTTAAGATGGAGAGAGTGTGTTCGGCATTCCGATAGGCAGGGTGGCGCTTCAGCTTTTGTGAAAACTCGGACGATATTTCTGCTGCCAGACTGTCAACCCGATCATCTCCATTGCCGAAGCAGGGATAATCGCCGCTTATCTCGAACCCGGTAGTAATACCCCGGTCATCGCGGATCGGTTTGACCTTGGCATGGCGAATGGCGCTTAAGGAATCGGCGGCCACCGACAGGCCGGCAATGCCGAAAGCCATAAACCGGCCGACTTCGGTATTGTGCAGCGCCATCTGCGACCGTTCGTAGGCGTATTTATCGTGCATGAAATGAATCAAGTTCAATGTATTGACGTAAAGCTTGCTGAGCCAATCCATAATTGTGGAATAGTTTTTTCTTACTACAGCGTAATCCAAATATTCACCCTGGGGGATGGGCAGTACCGGCGCCAATTGTTCGCCGGTCTTTTCATCCCGGCCGCCGTTAATCGCCAGCAGTAATGCTTTGGCCAGGTTGGCCCGGGCACCGAAGAATTGCATTTGTTCACCGATTCTCATTGCCGACACGCAGCAGGCGATACCGTAATCATCGCCGTATACCGGACGCATGAGATCGTCATTCTCATATTGAATGGCACTGGTATCAATGGATACCTGAGCGCAGTATTTCTTAAAATTTTCCGGGAGAGCGTCGGACCATAGTACCGTCAGATTAGGTTCCGGTGCCGGACCCAGGTTATAGAGAGTGTGCAGTATCCGGAACGAAGTGCGGCTTACCAGAGTGCGGCCGTCTATTCCCATGCCGCCGATGGATTCAGTAACCCACAGGGGATCTCCGGCAAATAAATCGTTGTATTCCGGCGTACGCAGATGTCTGGCCAAGCGTAATTTAATGACAAACTGATCAATCAGTTCTTGAGCTTCCCCTTCATTTATCATGCCATTAGTCAAATCCCGCTGGATATAGATGTCGAGAAAGGTGGAAACCCGGCCTAAGGACATGGCCGCACCGTTTTGCTCCTTGACAGCCGCTAAGTAGCCAAAGTATAGCCATTGCACCGCCTCGCAGGCTGTTTCCGCCGGGCGGCTTATATCGCAGCCATAGCTGGCGGCCATGGCTGTGATATTTTTTAAAGCGCTGATTTGGGCAGCAAGTTCCTCTCGCTGCCGGATTATGATTTCCGACATGGGCTTATCGGCCGATTGGCTGAAATCGGTTTTTTTTCCTTCGATAAGCCGGTCGATTCCATATAAGGCAATTCGGCGGTAATCGCCGATAATGCGGCCGCGGCCATAGGCATCCGGCAGGCCGGTAATGATTCCCAGGCGGCGGGCATGTCTCATTTCCTCGGTATAGCAGTTAAAAACTGCCGTATTGTGGGTGGTGCAGTGGTTGTGATAAATACCGCTGATTTTTGGATTCAGCTTGCGTTCATAGGCTTCACAGGCTTGTTCCGCCATACGGATGCCGCCGTTTACGATGACTCCCCGTTTTAAGGGAGCATCGGTCTGCAGCCCGAAGATAATCTCGCAGGTTTTATCAATGTAACCGGGTTGGTGAGAGGTAATGGTCGATACCCGTTCGGTATCAATATCCAAAACGCCATTGTTTGCATGTTCCTGTTTGAGAAGTTGGGTGCATTGGGACCATAACTGTGAGGTACGAGTCGATGCTCCTGCTAAAAATTGTCCGTCTCCGTCATAGGGTTGGTGATTTTGCTGGATAAAGTCCCGTACGTTGATGGAGTTTTGCCAAAGACCGTTTTTAAAACCAGTCCATGCTTTCATTTATTTCATCCTCCTCCAAAATTGAATAACAAAAAACCGTCCGGGGATAGTTTTACTATGCCCAGACGGTCGGCTTTTCACTAATGCAGTCCTCGTGGTTATTTCCACTTATCCGTCAGTACTGTATTAGCGTGTATTCATCATTAAGATGCCCTTATTATAACGAATGGATAGGAGTCCGTCAATAAAAAAATAAAAATCTTTTAAAATTGTATACAAGATACAAAATTCGTGCTAGAATATTCTATAAATTGGTGATGAAGTTGCTGCTATTGAAATTCATCATGTTTACTAAGAATAAATTTTGCTGTAGTTTTCTTCTTTGCAGGTAAAATGCGGCTTTATGATAAATACTACTATATATTAATTTCAAAAATTTATTCGATTAAATGCGGGAGGTATTACATGATGGATTTGACAAAGGTATTAGCAGTTGGACAGAATGCGGTCATGCGTAAAATTGTGCAAAAGTCGGATACGGCGGGGAATTACACGAATGTTCTAAATGAATTGCTGGCTACACCGGCTTGTGTTGCCATGGTTATTAATGCTGCTGTAGAGACCATTGATAAATATTTACCTGATGGCTATATCAGCATCGGTTATTCTGTACAATTTTCGCATACCGCGCCAACCAGTCTGGGAATGACTATCAGTGTAAAAACAACCATTTCTGAAATTGACGGACATCACATAGTGCTGGATATTCTGGCATGGGATGAAATGGGGGAAATTGGCCACGGTCGGCATGAGCGGACGGTGGTCAATCGGGATGCATTGTTGAAAAGAGCAAAGGAACGCACGAAGTTTTTAGTTCAGAGAAACCTACAAGAAAGAAGGTGAGCAAGGATGACGATACCGGATACGCTGGAGGGGGCCGCAGCATTAAGCATTATTGATTTTATTCTTAGCTTCGTATTTATAGCGGGAATCGGGTTGGTGTTGTATCTGTTTCCTTATCTGAATCATCTGGGAGAAGTCAAAGAAGATAAATAGTGAATCAATCAGGATGAATGCAGTGGGGGGAGAATAAAAATATGTATGAGCAGATAGCCTCGCTTATGGTGGCTCTGCCGGAGCAAACCGGTTTGGCCCAAATGTGGTGGGGTAATGTAGTTATGATTGGAATTGGAGGCATACTGATTTATTTAGCGATTGCTAAAAAATATGAACCGTTTTTGCTTATCGGTATCGGATTTGCTTGTATTGTAGCCAATGTTCCAGGGTCTGATCTGACGCAGCCCGGTGGTTTATTTTATTACGCTTACCGGGGAGTCGAGCTGTTGATTATTCCACCGCTGATTTTTTTAGGTGTGGGAGCGATGACTGATTTCGGCCCAATGATTGCCAATCCCAGCTTGGTTATCCTGGGTGCAGCGGCCCATCTGGGAATTTTTGTGGCGTTGATTGGGGCGAAATTAATCGGGTTTACATTGGCTGAAGCTGGTGCCATCGGCATTATCGGCGGCGCTGACGGGCCTATGGCAATTTATGTTACTATGAAACTGGCACCTCATTTGCTGCCCCAAATATCAGTAGCCGCTTATTCTTACATGGCCCTGATGCCGTTGATTCAACCGCCGGTTATGCGGCTGCTGACAACTAAAAAGGAACGGGTTATTATGATGGAACAGCCGCGATATGTATCCCGACTGGAAAAAATTGTTTTTCCGATTGTGATTGCTGTTATTGTAAATCTGTTTTTACCGCCGGTTGCGCCGCTCATTACGATGTTGATGTTAGGTAATCTGCTGCGAGAATGTTTGTTGGTTGATCGTCTGGCCGATACAGCGGCGAATGATTTGATGAATATTGTTACGATTGTACTGACAGTAGCTATTGGTTCAACCATGAATGCCGATCAATTTCTCAATATTAAAACCTTGGAGATTATTCTTTTAGGTCTCATCGCTTTTGTCTTCGGCACTGGTTCCGGTGTTGTGGGTGCCAAGATTATGAATAAGATTAGCGGCGGCAAAATTAATCCTTTAATTGGTTCGGCCGGGATTGCTTCTGTGCCTATTGCTGCCAGGGTATCCCATATTGTAGGTTTGCAGGAAAATCCCTATAATTTTTTAATTATGCATGCTATGGGGCCAAACCTGGCCGGGGTATTTGGCACGGCTATTTCCGGCGGGATCATGCTGGCCTTGTTAGGTGTTAAATAATAACGGGGGGCGTGAAATGAACGTAACTGCCTTTGTAATCGCTTTGGCTGTTTCGCTGGGATATTACTTTTATGCAAGTCGTAAACAACGAACTCCGCAGGCGATGAAAAAGAAAGAAAATAAATAAATCCATGTTATAAAATGAAGCAAAAAACCGCAGCTTCCGGCTGCGGTTTTTTGCTTCATTCTGCACGACATATATTATAAATATTTGAAGTCGATAAAGGGATTTAAAAGAGACTGCAGAATTACTTCTCATGTTAATCAAGTATAGGCATTAGTGGTCAAGTCTATTGAATATTGCAGTCATTATAAGAACCGGAGGTAATTATGGAGACACTGGAAAAAATAAGTAAAGCTATCACTAATTTGTTCCCATTGTGGGTAATTGTTTTTTCAGCCTTTGCCTTTTTCAATCCCGAACCTCTCAAGCCGTGGGCTCAGTTTATTCCTTACGGACTGGGACTCATTATGCTGGGGATGGGACTCACGATGACACTTGCTGATTTTAAACTTGTGCTTATTCGTCCCAAAGATGTATGCTATGGTATCTTTCTCCGTTATCTGATTATGCCTTTTGTCGGTTTTGGCGTGGCAAAGCTGCTGGGATTGCCGCCTGCTTTGGCGGCCGGTTTGATTCTAGTCGGCTGCTGCCCCAGCGGGACCGCATCCAATGTCATGACGTTTTTAGCAAAAGGCGATACTGCGTTATCGGTTACTGTATCCAGCTTTAATACGGTGCTGGCTCCGATTCTCACACCTTATATTTTTCTTCTGCTGGCAGGTACTTTGATTCCGATTAAAGCGGAAGCTCTGTTGATTGATATTCTGAAAATTGTTCTTCTGCCAGTTGCTGTTGGCCTTGGCTTGCGTACATTCCTTTCCGCCTTCGTTGATAAAATTA
Source organism: Veillonellales bacterium (assembly GCA_039680175.1). Lineage (NCBI taxonomy): Bacteria > Bacillati > Bacillota > Negativicutes > Veillonellales > Veillonellales bacterium. Next base: position 20,984 of record JBDKTO010000025.1, read on the forward strand.
TGAAGCTTGTACCGGTGATTTCCGTAGTCTGTATCGTAGGCGTAATTGCTATTGTTATCGCTTTAAGTGCCTCCAAACTGGCTACTGTTGCGATAATTGCTTTTGCGGCAGTTGCGCTGCATAACGCCATTGGGTTAGGGCTGGGCTATGGTGCTTCCCGGGCAGCGGGAATGAGCAACCATAAGGCAAGAGCGATTTGTTTCGAAATCGGCATGGAAAATTCCGGGCTGGCGGTTGCTTTGGCTTTGGCACATCTGGATCCCATTGCCGCAGTACCCGGGGCAATCTTCAGTGTATGGCATAACTTAACCGGCTCAATGCTGGCCGGTTATTGGAGCAGTAAAAAAGATAAGGATTCCCTGATTGCCGAGGAATAAGAGTATAGTAAAATTTTATAAAAATGTTTTTAATGCCATAGAAATACTGTATATCTGGTACATTCAGAATGCAGTATTTTTGTTGTACCACAGGTAAGACCGCTATTGGGCTAAAACTAACGCGGCAGGAATCTTTCACTGCTGCCAGGTTACCGTCACGTGCCAAAAATATGATAAAATCCAGCAAAATAAGGGAAAATAGAGGCGGGAGAAGGTTTTAATATGAATGACATAGTATTATGTAGTTGTACAGTCAAGCCAACCATAGGATAGTATTATTTATTAGACGTTGAAAGCAGGGTACAAGTGTGAGCAATATATGGAAGCGGAAAGCAGTGGAAGGCGGCACGACTTTCTTAAAGGGAACACTGGTATTAACCGTTGCCGGGTTTATTGTAAAAATAATCGGTGCGTTAAACTGGATTTTTTTATCCCGGGTTTTAAGCGGTGAAGGAATTGGTTTATATCAGATGGCCTTTCCAATCTATTTATTGGCATTAAGCGTGTCTTCGGCAGGCATTCCGGTAGCCATTTCCATTATTACCGCCGAGAAGTTAGCCCTTAAGGACTATCAGGGGGCAAAGCGGGTTTTTGCCATATCGCTGGGCATTTTGATTACTACCGGTTTGTTCTTCAGTCTGCTTACTTATCTGGGGGCCGGCTGGCTGATTGAATACCATGTCATTCGCGATCCCCGGGCTTATTATGCAATCGTCGTTCTTGCTCCGGCTATCTTTTTTGTAACATTGCTTTCCAGCTTCCGTGGCTATCTCCAGGGGTGGCAGGAAATGACGCCTACTGCTATATCCCAGATTCTGGAACAGCTGGTTCGGGTCATTGCTATGCTGTTTTTTGCCAACTTACTGCTGCCCAGAGGGCTGGCGTATGCGGCAGCCGGGGCCAGCTTGGGCGCTGCTCCGGGGGCAATAGCCGGTTTGGCGGTGCTGCTGTATTATTATTGGCGGCTTAAGAAAAAAATGAACAGCCGATTGGACTTTAGCGGTGAAAATCAGGTCAAGGAACCGGCAATGGCTCTAATTAGCAGGATCGTAAAGCTGGCATTGCCGGTTTCGCTGACCAGTATTATGCTGCCGGTTGTGGCAAATCTGGATTTGTTTGTCGTACCCACCCGGCTGGAAGCTGCCGGTCATACGGTTGCCCAGGCAACCGAACAGTTTGGCTATTTAACGGGGATGGCGGTTCCGTTGGTGAATCTGGCTACCTTGTTAACCGCCTCGTTAGCGACGAGCTTGGTGCCGGCGATTTCCGAAGCGAAGGCTCTTGGCAACCGGCGGCAGGTTTATCAGCGGACAGCTTCCGCGATGCGGATTACGGCTCTGGTCAGTTTTCCGGGCAGTGTACTCATCTATTTACTGGCGACACCGATTTCATCGCTTATTTATAATGCGCCCAGTGCCGGCGGCCCAGTCAGCGTTTTGGCGGCAGGCATTTTTTTACTGGGGCTTCATCAGGTCACTACCGGTGTGCTGCAGGGACTGGGACATACGGCAATCCCGGTTGTCAATATGGGAATTTCCGCCGTGATCAAGGTGGCTTTAAACTGGTTTTTAACAGCCATTCCCGCGCTCGGTATTAAAGGGGCGGCTTGGGCGACAGTAGCTGACTTCGGCATTGCGGCAGCGTTGAATATGGTGTTTGTATATCGGGAGGTAGGCTACAGCATTGATCTGAAAGAAATAGGTAAGACCGCATTGGCGGCAGGGGGTATGGCGCTGGTGATTTCCTTCACCTATGATTTCATCTGGGCGGAATTTTCCAGCAATGCCGGGGCGGCATTGGCAGCAGCGGCAGCCGGCGGACTTGTCTATTTTGTCATATTAGTAGTCATTGGCGGGCTTAATGAACGGGATATTGAGCGCATGCCATTTATCGGCGAAAGATTGAACAACATGGTAAAAGGAGTAGGCTTATTTCGCTCCGGGAAGAAGTAAGTTTGTATTATGAAAATAAAATGCATTGGAAAAAGGGTGGACATATGCTGCATAGATTTTCCCGTACCGAATTATTGATTGGTGCGGAAGCGTTAAAAAAACTGGCCGACAGTAAAGTTGCGGTATTCGGCATCGGCGGTGTCGGAACGTTTGTGGTAGAAGGACTGGTGCGTTCCGGTGTAGGTAAGTTTGTTTTGGTGGATGATGATTGCATTTGTCTCACCAATATTAACCGGCAGATTCATGCTACGACAAAAACAGTGGGGAAACCGAAGGTAGAAGCTATGCGCGACAGGGTCCTCGAGATTAATCCGCAGGCAGAAGTAACTGCCTATCAGGAATTTTATTTGCCGGAGAATGGGGAGCGTCTCATTCATGATGATTACAGCTATATTGTCGATGCGATTGACACGGTAACCGGCAAGCTTGATTTAGTTATCAAAGCCAAGGAACGCAATATTCCTGTTATCAGCTGCATGGGAGCCGGCAATAAGCTGGATCCTACTCAGTTTGAGGTGACGGACATTTTCAGCACATCCGTTTGTCCGTTGGCAAAAGTTATGCGTCAGCAGCTGCGAAAACGCGGAGTAACTTCGCTCAAAGTGGTGTACTCCAAAGAAGAGCCGATACTCCCCGTGGAGACAGAGCAATCCAGTTGTGCTGCAGGCTGCATCTGCCCCCAGGGAACGACCCGCAAATGTACCGTTCGTCACCAAATTCCCGGCAGTGTTGCTTTTGTACCATCGGTAGCAGGGTTAATCATTGCCGGCGAAGTAGTAAAGGATATTATCTTTGAGCGGGTATAGAGTTTTTTGCCTTAGAGCAGTTGCCGGCTCAGCATAAAGCTGCGCATGGACACCGAAGCATTCTGTATGCCTTCGAAGATAAAGGATATCCGGTCTTCCGGCTGCTGCAGGGCGATGGTATATAATAGAGGGAGATAATGTTCGTTTGTCGGCACGGCTAAGTCCGCATGGTCGCAAAGTTTTTTATATTCAATCAGTGCTTTATGCCGGGCGTTCAGCAGACAATTTTTTACGGCAGAATCAAATTCTTTGGCCCAGGGGAATGGTTTGGCGTCAATATCCGCTGAATTTGCCAGGCGCAGGTTGTGAACGATATTGCCGCTGCCGATAATCAGTACTCCCTGCTGTCTCAGCCTGAGCAATTCGGCTCCCAGCTGATAGTGATATTCCGGTGACTTGGAGCAGTCCAGGCTCATTTCCAGGACAGGAATATCGGCAGCGGGATAGATATGCAGCAAAACTGCCCAGGCAGCATGATCCAGCCCCCAATGGTTGTCACAGGCTACAGAGGCGGACTGGACGATATCTTTAATCAATTGGGCGTATTTGGGACTTCCGGGGCAGGAATAAGTAAGTTGATAGAGCTTACGGGGAAAACCAAAAAAATCATATAATGTCTTAGGGTGCTGGTTGCAACCTACATGTGTACCGGTAGTCAGCCAGTGAGCTGAAATGACCAGAATGGCTTCCGGCTTGGGGATCTTGCCGGACAGCGCTTTTAAGCTTTCGGTAAAAGAATTTTGTGTAATGGCATTAAACGGTGATCCATGGCCGATGAATAAGGCAGGCATGGTTTGTTGCATAGCATTACCCCCTGTTTATGGTTGGTAGATATTTATTTCTTCAATTTTAATAGCGGAAATCCTCTTAAAAAATTGAATTTATAGAAAATTTGCTATTCTAACTTACTGCGGTGGAATGGTGGATTGAGCTGAAGCAGAGAATTTGACATATTTTACTTTAAAAAAAAGGGGAACTAATATATTATGGATGTATATCATTTCGTTACATGGCTGGAAAATTTTATTGAGTAATTGGATAGGGTGGCGATAGAAGGTGAGAAAAATCCGTTTTGGTATTATTGGCTGCGGATCCATAGCAGCCACTCATGTTCAAGCGATTCGAGCCATTCCCCAGGCAGAATTGATCGGAGCAGCAAGCCGGTCGGAGGAAAAAGCAAAGCAGTTTGCCGAAAAATGGGGCTTTGATTATTCCCCTGATGTTCAAGCTTTGCTGAGTAGAAAAGATATTGATGCGGTTACTATTTGTACACCCAGCGGGTTACACGGCGATATCGCAATAGCAGCAGCCCGGGCAGGCAAACATGTGGTCATGGAGAAGCCTTTGGAGATCACGCTGGAGAAGGCTGATGAGGTGATTCGAACTTGCCGGGAGTGCGGTGTGGAGTTGGGCGTGATTTTTCAGCGGCGTTATGCTTCCGGGATTATGCAGGCAAAGCAGCTTCTTGCTGATGGAATTATCGGCAAGCTTTGTTTTGGCGGCTGTTATGTAAAATGGTATCGCAGCCAGGAGTATTATGATAGTGGAGCTTGGCGGGGGACATGGAAAATGGACGGCGGCGGGGTATTAATGAATCAGGCCATTCATTATGTGGACATGCTGCAGTATCTGGCAGGGCAGGTTAAAAATCTGTCCGCCCGCTGCGGTACATACGCTCATAGCGGGATTGAAGTGGAAGACCAGGCAGTCGCCCATTTTCAGTTTGCCAACGGAGCATTAGGGGTATTGGAAGCTACTGCTAATGCCTATCCCGGGCTGGCAGCCCGTATTGATATTTACGGAACACAAGGCAGTCTGGTAATCGAAAATGACGAATTGCGGTTTGTGAAATGTCGGGATGGGAGGGTGATCACCGGGCCGCAACAAGTTGCGGAAGAACCGGTGGGAGGGCCTGTTGTTCCTTGTGATTTGCACCGACAGCAGTTGACAGAAATCGTGGCCGCCTTTTTGCAGTCCCGGGCACCCCAGGTGGATGGCAGGGAAGGAAGAAAGTCACTGGAACTGGTTTTGGCGATGTACGACTCTGCTTTTCACAAAAGACCGGTAGAATTGCCGCTGCAGGATAGTTTATTTATGAATAATTTGGTAAAAGCCGCTGCCGGAGAGCAGAAATTTCCCCAATAAGATAAAATAGTATAAACAGGCCGTTTTGGCGTGAATGCTGCCGTTAAAAATCAGGAGGATAACCAGAGTGAGAACACTGAAGGATATTATTAAAGCAAATGAAGCCTATGTCATTGATTTACGCCGGTACTTTCGCCAGAATCCGGAACTCGGCGGTCAGGAGGTAAAGACTCAGGCAAGAATTATATCCGAGCTGAGAGCAATGGGGCTAGAGCCGCGCGCTGCTGCCGGGACTGGGGTTATTGCCGAATTTCAGGGTACACGGCCGGGTAAGACAATAGCAATTCGGGCTGATATAGATGCGCTGCCGATTGCGGATGAGGCTGAGCAGCCCTATCGATCTATTTACACCGGGGTTTGTCATGCCTGCGGCCATGATGGGCACACGGCTATGCTGCTTGGGGTGGCCAAGGCGCTGACAGAATTGGGCCGGGATATGCCCGGAACAATTCGCTTTTTGTTTCAGCCCCGGGAAGAATGTTTCCCTGACGGTGCGGGGACTATGATTGACGAAGGGGCCTTGGCGGGAGTGGCGGCTATTATCGGGACTCATCTTTGGCAGCCATTGCCGGCGGGAAAGCTTGGCATTGCTTATGGGCGGTTAATGGCCAGTCCCAGCAAATTTACGATTACAGTGCAGGGTAAAGGCGGTCACGGGTCTATGCCGCAGCAAACAATTGATGCGTTAGCGGCAGGCGCTCAGATTGTCGTGGGACTCAGATCGATTGTGGGCAATCATGTTGATCCGCTGGAACCGGCTGTACTATCAGTAGGAATGTTTCAGGCAGGCAATGCTTTTAATATTATTTCGGCGGCAGCAAAGCTGGAGGGAACGGTTCGCGCCTTTTCTTCCCAAGTTCGCGATGTAATTTTTGAACGAATTGATGCTGTTTGCAAGGGGGTCTGTGAAACGGCTGGCGCCAGTTATCTGTTAGAGCCGTTTTACGGTGTTCCCGCGGTGGTGAATCAGCCGGAAGTTGCTGCTGTTATCGCCCAGACCGGGCGTGAGGTTTTAGGCGAAAGCGGGGTAAAAGAAGTAGCGCCGGTAATGATTGGCGAGGATTTTTCCTGTTATCTTGAAAAGGTTCCGGGAGCTTTTATGCTGCTGGGAGCGGGAAATGAGGACAAAGGTATTGTGTATCCTCACCACCATCCCCGTTTTGATATTGATGAAACCGTTTTGGCTGGCGGCGTTGAAATTATGGCGCGAACGGCGTTGAAGTTACTAAAATGAAAGAATCAATAGGTCGAATTATTTGGCGGGGAGGGGCGGTGTAAAAGATGGAAGAAGAAACCGCAATAGAACAAGCGGAGCAGCACCAAGTCAAATTGGAAATTTTGCTTGACGGTTTGAATGACAGTAACATCGCTAAGCTGAAATCCAGTGAAGCGCTGCAGGAAATTGTTCGGCAAGCCTGTTCGGTTATTGCCTGTGATCACTTATTTATCAGCCGTTATGATGCGTCAGAAGAAATATTTAAAGCGGCAGCCTGGCACAGTACCATTGTTCCGGGCGAAGTACCCCTGAGCCAGAAATTTATGGGAGATTGTTATACGGCGAAACAGTCGGTTAACATTGCCGACTTATCTACTCATAATTATCGGCTTCGTCCCGAAGTTGCCAGGCTGGGACTTCTGTCTCTCGTAGGGATTCCCTTAATGGATGAGACGGAAAAAGTTATTGGTGTTATGGAAGCATATGCTAAAGACGCCGATCATTTTTCTGAGCAGGACGAAAAAATTTTATCGCTGTTTGCTTATCAGGCGGCGATGGTTCTTGCTAAATGTCGGCTTGAGCAGGAGTGCCGGTATCTAACGGCTGAAAATGATTTTTTGCATGAGGTGCTAAAACTGGAACAAGCGTCAGTTAGCAGACTGCTTTATAAAATGTGGGAGTCGGTGACATCATTCCTAGCTGTAGATGGAATTGCCGCTTTTGAAACGAAGATACAGGCGGGTGCTTTGCTGCTGCAGGAGGTTTTGGTCAGGGGGTTTTCTGTCGGCGATATCGACAACTTACGAGCGGTTTTTACTGCCGAGCTTTTGCAACGGTTTGCCGATGATTATTATACGGAACGAAAACAAGTAATTGTAAAGCAGACAGTAGGGAAAAGTAATTCTGAACATAGAAAGCTGCTGTATATGGTTCCGATAATTTGGCAGAGGGCAGTTCGCGGAATCCTCATTTTTTATTGGCAGCCGCCCCATTCGGAACTTGACATGGCAGGGCTGGAACGCTTTTTTACAAGAGTGCTGAATCATGTTTCGACAGCGATTAACCGGAAAATGCTGTATACACACAATCTGCAAAAAATCGGACTTACGGATACTCTGACCGGAGTGGCTAACCGCCGGTTGTTTGACTTTGTGCTGGACAGAGAATTTCAGCAGGCTAAGCATTCTTCCCGCCCGCTAAGTTTATTAATGCTGGATATTGATTTGTTTAAACAAGTCAATGATCATTACGGCCATCCGGTCGGCGATCAAATTCTTCGCCAAATGGCGGTGCTGATGAAGCAGCGGTTTCGCCGCAATGATATTATAGCCCGCTATGGCGGAGAGGAATTTGCCGTGATTCTGCCGGATAGTGATCGCGAGAACGCAGTAGCTATTGCCGAACTGCTGCGGGAGCAGATAGCCGGCTGGCCGTTCTTAGCGGGGGACCAGCAAATTCATATCACTGTAAGTATAGGTGTGGCAACTTATAATGGCAGCGTTACAAGTGTGGAAACATTTGTGCAGGTCGCCGATCAGGGATTGTATCAGGCCAAACAATTAGGCCGCAATCTGACTATGTTTGCCAGTACTGGGTAAATGCTTTGCAATGAAACCTTTTCAATTAAAAATCAATAATCGGAGGAGTTCATTATGTTTCAACAGGCTGAACGTATGCAAGGTTTGTCATCAGCAGTTTTTTCTCAGGTCGCAGATTTACAGAAAAAGGCGGCCGCTGCCGGGCAGGATGTGATTCAATTGTCTATCGGCAGTCCGGATATGCATCCGGCGCCCCATATTATTGCTGCCTTGAAGAAAGCGGCAGACGGTCTTGACAATTACGGCTACACGTTATCAAAAGGGAAACCGGAATTGTTGACGGCAATTGCCGATTGGTACCGGGAGAAATTTGGCGTGGTACTGGATTCCGAAACGGAAGTTCATTCCTTAATCGGCTCACAGGAAGGATTGGCTCATATCGGGCTGTGTATGGTAAATCCCGGCGATGTGGTGTTGATTCCTGACCCCGGCTATCCTATATTCAGCGCCGGCCCTGTTATAGCCGGTGCACAGCTTTACCGGATGCCGCTTCTACCGGAAAATCATTATCTCCCCGACTTAGAGGCTATCGACGATAAGGTGCTGAGGCGGACGAAGCTGATGATCTTGAATTACCCCAATAATCCGTTGGCAGCTACCGCTACGCGGGAATTCTTTACCCAGGTAGTGGATCTGGCTCAGCGGTATGAATTTTTGGTTTGTCAGGATTTCGCCTATAGTGAATTGGTTTTTGATAATTACCGTCCTGACAGTTTCTTAAGTATTCCCGGTGCCAGGGAGATTGGCATTGAATTTAATTCTTTGTCCAAAACCTATAATATGTGCGGCTGCCGGGTAGGTTATGTTGTGGGCAATTCTCAGGCGGTGTCTCTGCTGGGACGGCTAAAATCAAATTTTGATTATGGCATCTTTGCTCCATTGCAAATGGCCGCCATCGCTGCGTTGAAAGGGCCGCAGGATTGTGTGCGACAAACAGCCGCCGCTTACCAGCGCCGCCGTGACATCATTGTTGACGGTTTTAATCGTATGGGCTGGAAGGTAGAGCGTCCTAAAGCTTCCATGTATATTTGGGCCAAAGTTCCGACAAAACAAAATTCCTTCGATTTCACCGTTGACCTATTGAATCATACCGGAGTGGCGGTTATTCCCGGCAATGCTTTTGGCGAATATGGCGAAGGCTTCGTCCGGATTGCTCTGGTGCAGCCGGAAGACAGATTGGCAGAAACGGTGAAGCGAATTGAGCGGTGGCTTTAAAAATATTTTAATAGTGATATAAATGCAGTAAATTGCATAAGCAGGCCGCTGATGAAAACGGTCTGCTCATTTGATATCAGAGGAATTGGAAAATTATCGTCTGGGATAACAAATATAAGTAGGCGAGCAGGCAATATAAGGTGAGCAATTAGTAGGGTAGCAGCCAGTGCGGGGATAACACCAGTGGCGGGGGTGACATAAATATGCACCTGTTGCCGCAATAAGCACTGCTCCCAGCGGCAGGCAGCGATCATTACGAGTGTTGAGATCGTCTCTATAATCAAAATCTTCTTCCCAGTCGTTTATTTCAGGGGCTTCCCACCGGCGGTAAGCTTCATCGGGATATGGCATTCCGTTATACCTCCTCTTCTATAATCAAAATATTTTTATTACATAATATGCTTATTGGAAAGACAAAGTGCAGAGAGAGCCGGTAAGTGAGTGAATAAAAAGTAATCATCGGGAATACGGGGACTTTTAACCACAAAGAGTGCAGAGAGGGGTACGGGATTTTGAACCGCGAAGGCGCGAAGAAAGAACGCGGAGAGAAATTATGTGGGAAAAGGCTGCAGGAGGTGATTTTGTGGATTCGGTGGACAGTATTGTTATCGGCGCAGGCGTGATTGGTTTGGCTGTTGCCGGTGAATTGGCCAAAAGATGGCCGGACAAAAGTATTTTGGTAGCAGAGCAAGAGGAGAAATTTGGTCAGGGGCTGTCAAGCCGTACCAGCGAAGTCATTCATTCGGGCGTATACTATGCTGCCGGCAGCTTAAAAGCCCGGCTGTGCGTGACAGGCAGCCGGCTGCTATATGATTTTTGCCAACAGTGGCAGGTTCCTTATCAACGTCTCGGTAAATTGATTATTGCCAGAGATAAGCAAGATTTGGCGGCGTTGGCCGGGCTGCAGCAGCAGGCTTATGCTAATGGGATTCGGGATGTTATCCGACTGGATTCTGCAGATATTCAGGCCCTTGAGCCTCATATTCATGCCGAGGCCGCACTGTTTTCACCGTCAAGCGGAATTATCGATTCGCACAAACTGATGGCTAGGTTGGAACAGAATGATCGGCAAGGTGGCGTAATGTTTGCTTATCATCAGCAAGTAAGCCGGATTGTTCCCATAGAGTCGGCTTATAATGTTTATTTTCACGGCCCGGATGGAGGAGAGGAGAGCATTCGCTGCCGCTGTTTGATCAATTCAGCCGGACTTTTGTCGGATAAGATTGCAGCTATGCAGGGCATCGACGTGGATCAGGCCGGATATCGGATTTATCGTTGTAAAGGGGAATATTTCGCTGTTCACAATGAAAAAGCCGGCTGGGTGTCGCATCTTGTTTTTCCGGTCGCCATCCGGGAGTTGAAAGGCAGTGGAATTCCGGTTATTAAGGCGATGGACGGGCGGCTGCGCCTGGGGCCGGATGCACATTATGCTCCGGCCGGATTCACCAATTATAATGTAAATCCGGCCAATGCCGCTCAGTTTTTATCCGTAGTAAAGCCCTACCTGCCTTTTTTGGCAGCGGCTGATCTTCAGGCTGATATGGCAGGCTTACGTCCCCGGCTGCTGGTTCCCTGCGGCAGTCCGCCCCGTGATTTCGTGATTTGCCATGAAACGGAACGAGGACTGGCGGGAATCGTTAATTTATTGGGAATTGAATCGCCGGGAATGACCTGCTGCTTTAGTATTGCCGCTATGGTTGCTGATTTAATTCAGCCGAAAATGAACAACTGTAATGGGTTCGGTAATTTTTGATGAAAAGAGGAGAAAAAACATGGAATTTAAGTTCGCCCACAATAACCTGAATGTGTTGAATCTCGAAAAAAGCCTGGCCTTTTATAACGAGGCGCTGCAATTGGTGGAAACACGGAGAATGGAAAAACCGGAATTTACGTTAGTTTTTCTGGGCGATGGGAAAACTCCCCATAAACTGGAATTAACCTGGCTCAAGGACCGGACGCAGCCCTATAATCTGGGAGATAATGAATTTCACTTGGCATTTACGGTAGATGATTTCGCTAAAGCGTATCAGTTCCATAAGCAAAAGAACTGGATCTGTTATGAGAACAAGGCGATGGGGATTTATTTCATAGCCGATCCGGATGGCTACTGGCTGGAAATTATACCGGAACATCGGTGAGCCGGCACCGTTTAATCATTGATAGTAAGAGAGCTTATCGCCGCATAGACATCTGCGGCGATAAGCTCTTTTGTTATGCTTCAAAAGAAAAATTCCTGGCCTTTGTGGGTAATTTCAACGGTACTGAAAGGAAGAGCTGCGGTTTTTTGCGCGAACGCTTTCGTAGCTCCCAAGTCTTTGCCGAAATGCATGGGGAAAAGAATTTTAGGCTGCATTTTTTCAGCGAAATATTCGGCGCCGCCGGAATAAAATTCTTCCAGCCGCCGGTCTACGGGGAAGAAGGCGATATCAATGGAGTGGCCGGACAGTTTCTCCATTTCGGCTTTGAATATTGCTTCGGCATACGATTGTTCTTCTTTGCTTTCCCCTTTCCAGTGCCACCAGTTCAGATCACCGGCATGAAAAATGGATAATCCGTCCGCTTGTACCAGAAAGGATATTCCTTGATCGGTGGAACCGAAAGTTTTGATGGAAAGAGAGTCGACTTTCAGTTCTTCATACGCAGACAGGGAGTGGCAGGCTGGCTGGCCGGGGGGGATAGAAATGTCGCTGCTGAGTATGTAGCTTATGGAAGAATTGCTTTTTCCCCAGCGCCAAATCACCGGATCAAAGTGGTCGGCATGACAGTGAGAAACAAAAACACAAATATGGGATTTGTTTCGAAGCATATCGGTGGTTATGATTCCGTTGCGGATTGAAGGATTTTTACCGGTAACGGGCTGATAGTAATCAAATATGAGAAAATGCTGTTTTGTTTCAACGGCATAACCGCTATGAAATAAATAGGTAATTTTTGCTTTGCTGTTTTCCATGAAAGTCACCTCTCTGTATTTGTTTGCTAGGTAGGAGAATCAGGACAATACCCAATGGCAGCAGTAGAGAATTGTCAGCAGCAGGGGCTGATGGATCAGGTAGATCAACAGTGAATACCGGCCAGGAACAGTAATAATGGCTGGATGTAAGAAAAATGGCAGCAGGCTGCTTCGATTCGCATAGAATCTCCTGCCGGTAACAACGCCGAGCAAAAATACCCCATACCAGGGCAGCAGCGGATAATAGTCCATTGCTTGAAATCCAGGCGGAGTCAAGCCCAAGGGCAGTAGGCAGCCGGTTGAAATACCAATAGCGGAAATTTTATTTCCCGCGAACAGCACAATCAGGCTTGATACCAATAAATTCGCTGAAGATAAACCGTTCAGAAGCTTATAGGACAGGATGCTGCTGCCGATCAGATGCAGAATGCCAAAGCGGATAAAAGTATAGGGGTTATAATAATAAGTGATTATGGTCAGCACCATACCCCAGGAAAAAATTTTTAGCCCATGGGAAAGCGTTCTTTTGCTAAGTACACAACTTATACCGGCAAGAAATATAAACAGGATTGCCGACAGCTTTCCTTCAAAGTACCAAAAACCGGATAAATATTCAAGGGGAAAGCCATAAAAGTCTTTTAAGTCAACAATCAGATGGAATAGAATCATTAAAAGAATGGCCAGTCCTCTGGCAAAATCAATTTCCCAGATTCGGTGATGTGGTTTCATGAGTGTGCGATCCTCTCCCTGCTTTTGCTGCGCATCAAGCCGCCTCTGATTTTAAAGATATTACTTTAACAGAATACCGCCAAATTCAATGCTGCCGCAAGAGAGATAATAAAAATAAGGCTGTTTTACACTGTAAATGATCAATTCGCAGGGAAAAGAATTTACTGTGTTGAAATTACAAAAGAGTGTAATGGCTGAAGACAATGAAAGCGAACGAGAGGCGGCTGCGAATTGAAGCTAAAATTAAAAATGCAGACAAAAATTATCTGCCTGGTTTGCGGCGTGGTTGCTGTGGTATTAATCGTAACCAGTTTGCTCATTTCACGCAGTATTGATACCGAGGTAAAGGACAGCATTGGTCGTCAGGCCATGAGTGTTGCCCGGATGATGGCCCGGTCGCCTGTGGTCATCGAAGGACTGCTCGGCGAGCGCACCGGCAGCGAGATACAGCAATATGCCAATGAAAATAAGACGCTGACCAATGTTAAGTTCATTGTGGTCTTAGATATGGACGGCGTGCGAAAATCCCATCCCACGCCCAGTATGGTGGGTCGCCATCTGGTGGGCGGCGATGAAATGGAAGCAATGGCAGGCAGGGAATACTTGTCAGAGGCAACGGGGACATTGGGTTATTCACTGCGGGCTTTTACCCCGGTCTATGGGCCTGACGGCCATCAGATCGGAGTGGTTTTGGTGGGAATTCTTATGGATTATGTAAAAGATGCGGTGAAACAGGCTCAGATGATTTTGTTAGTTGCGATGCTAGTTGGAATGTTAATCGGAATTTTTGGCGCATTGCTGCTGGCAAGAGATATTAAGAAAACTTTATTTGGACTGGAGCCGGAGGTCATAGCCAAGCAGCTGGAAGAACGCAGTGCGATGCTGCAGTCGGTACGGGAAGCGATCATCGCTGTTGACCGTAACGGCATCATTACTTTGCTGAATGAAGAAGGGAAGCGGATGCTTCGGTTAAGCGGCGTGAGTGCCGATCCTTTGGGCCGGCCGGTGAATGAGTTTGTGCCGAATACACGCTTGCTGGAAGTAATTGCTGCCGGAAAGATGGAATTTGACTGTGAGCAGGATTTTTTCGGAGTTTCAGTATTGGCTAACCGGATGCCACTATTGGTAAATGGCACAGTTGTCGGTGCGATTACGACTTTTCGGGACAAAACGGAATTGAAGCGGCTGGCCGAGGAACTTACCGGGGTTCAGGATTACGTAGATGCATTGCGTTCCCAGGCCCATGAATTTATGAATCAGCTTCACGTAATTTTAGGGATGGTTCAATTAGAAAATTATGATTTGCTGGCTTCCTATATTCACCGGATTTCTTCTGAATATCAGGCGGAAGTGACCGATGTGGGACGCCGGATTCGCAATCCGGTGCTGGCCGGATTCATTTTAAGCAAGCTGAGCTTGGCCAGAGAGAAACATATCCGGATGGAACTGTCTCCGGACAGTTTTTTGCCTGCCACTCAGCAGGAAGAAGTCACTCATGAATTGGTAACCATTATTGGAAATTTAGTGGAAAATGCTCTTGATGCAGTGGCAAATATGCCGCTAAAGGAAGTCTGTTTGTCCATTGACTATGAAGCCGGCTGGCTGTCCATTAAAGTAAAGGATACCGGCTCCGGTATTGCTCCGGCAATAGCTGGAAAGATGTTTGAGATGGGAGTTTCGGATAAAGCGGACGGGCGTGGATTTGGTTTGCATTTAGTCAAATTAAGCTTAGAACGGTTGAACGGCCGGATTGAATATAAACGACTGGAGAAAGAAACAGTATTTCAGGTTTCTGTGCCTTATGAAAGTGCGGGTGAAGCGGGATGATCAGTGTCCTTATTGTGGAAGACGATCCGATGGTGGCCGAATTGAATCGCCGGTATCTTGAGAAAGTGGAAGGCTTTTCTTTGGCGGAGATGGTCAGCAATGGCGAGGAGGCATTGGCCTATTTGCAGGATAACCAGGTGGATTTGGTTTTGCTGGATGTATTCATGTCAGGGATGAATGGACTTGACCTGCTGGCGGCGATTCGCCGCCAGCAGTATGGGGTCGATGTTATTTTGGTAACTGCGGCCAGAGACAAGCAATCGGTGCAGGCGGCTTTGCGTCAGGGAGCTGTCGATTATCTGATTAAGCCCTTTGAATTTGAACGGTTTCAAGCGGCCTTGCTGGCCTTTAAACAACGGACTGATTTTATAAAAAATCAGGAGAATCTTTGCCAGACAGGGCTGGATGAACAAGTTTTCAATCAGAGCCGAATCGAAAAAAGCGAATTGCCTAAAGGGCTTGACAGGCATACGCTACAAAAAGTCTGGCGTCATATTACGGCCGCGCAGGGAGAGTTTACGGCGGAAATGATGGCCGGCCTTGTGGGAATTTCCCAAGTATCAATACGTAAATATTTAAAATATCTGGAAGCTGTGGATTTATTGAATGTTACCATTAATTATGGGGCGGTTGGCAGGCCAATATCCAAATATCGCTGCACGAAACAGACAGTTCAGCCTGGGTTTATGGAATAAGAACGGTCTGCTAGTCGGATCATATATGTGAAGGTATATTAAAAGCCCGCGCCGCGGGCTTTTATACTTTTTTTAATTAAAAAATATTGAATCAATTTATTTATTCTTTTTTGTATATTCAGTTAACTTTATAATAAATAAAGTGTGGTAGATACCAATAAATTCATATTTAAGAGAGGGGAATATAAGGTATTATGATTATTGCTTTACAAATCATGGTGGTGTTGGGATGCCTGCTTCTCGGTACCCGGTATGGCGGTATGGGGCTTGGATTAATCAGCGGTATCGGTCTCTTTATTCTGACGTTTATTTTTGGCGTACAGCCCGGTCAGCCGCCAATTGATGTTATGCTGACCATTCTGGCGGTAATCAGTTGTGCTTCGGTGCTGCAAACCGCCGGCGGACTGAATGTTATGATGCGCTTCGCGGAGCGGCTGCTGCGCCGTCATCCTGACTACATTACGATTTTGGCTCCCATAACCACTTGGGGGCTGACTTTTCTGTGCGGCACCGGTCATGTGGTTTATACTATGTTTCCGATTATTTACGATATTGCGATTAAGAAAAATATTCGTCCGGAACGTCCTATGGCGGTTGCTTCCGTGGCATCGCAAATGGGGATTGGCGCATCGCCCGTATCGGTTTCGGTGGTGTCGATGGTCTCCATCCTGGGGCAGGCTCATGGCATAGGTCATGCCATCGGTATTTTGCAGCTGCTGTCGATTTCAATTCCGGCGACATTTGCCGGAGTGGTAGTAGCCGCTCTGTGGAGTATGCGCCGGGGCAAGGATCTGGATAAAGATGAAGAATTTCAGGCAAAGCTTAAAGATCCGGCGCAAAAAGAGTATATTTATGGCGGTTCAGAATCTCTAATGGAAAAGGTATTTCCGAAGGAATCGTACTGGGCAACATGGATTTTCTTTGCCGCAATTCTGGGAGTAGTACTGTTCGGCGCCTTTCCCCATTTGCTTCCTTCCTTTGGAGCTCCGGGCAAGATGAAGCCTTTGTCGATGAATCTTGTGATTCAGATGCTGATGCTCATTGCCGGTGCGGTTATTTTAATGACTTGCAAGGTTAATACACGGGAAATTTCGAATGGCCCTGTATTTAAGGCCGGTATGGTGGCGATTGTTTCAGTGTTTGGCGTGGCCTGGATGGCAGATTCCTTTTTCCATGCCCATTTCGCCTTATTAAAGGAATCCTTGGCGGGAGTAGTTATCAGCCAGCCATGGACGTATGCCATTGTGCTATTCTTGGTTTCCAAACTGGTCAACAGTCAGGCTGCTGCCGTTGCTGCCATTGCACCGATGGGGATTAGTCTGGGCATGGACCCGAAGATGATGGTGGCTTTTTTCCCGGCGGCTTACGGTTATTTTGTTCTGCCGACGTATCCCAGTGATCTGGCCTGTATCGGTTTTGACCGCTCCGGTACAACTATCATCGGTAAATTCATCATCAATCACAGCTTTATCATACCCGGCTTTATTGGCGTAATTACAGGCTGTTTTACCGGGTTTCTGCTAGTCAGAATTTTTTGGTAATAGGATTAATCGAAGAAGACGTAATGGTAGCAAAACAAGGACAGGTGAACGGCACCTGTCCTTGTTTTGCGAAAACGGTTATTATTGTACAGTTGCCCAGAGATCTACTGCTCTGTCTGTTTCGTTTGTATTGGGAATGATGCTCAGCTTGCCTTTGCCAGGCTTTATTGCTACAAATATTGCGGTACCGGCCGCTGCTGTGCCGCCCTGCTGCTGCATAATATCGCCCCAAAAATTTTCTCCGGCTGAGGTAAAACGGGTATTGCCGCTAAACCCGGACGCAGGCTGAATCACTAATTTTTGTCCGGTTTTGATAACAATATTATTGGCGGAAAGTTCAACAGGTCCGCTGTCACTGTAGTTGTACGTGACAATATAGTCTTGAGTCCCGCTGGGTGTATCCTTGGTTGGAGTGCCTGAATAGGGAGCTTGGGGATCGATGGGATTTATGTTGGCACATCCACTCAGGGAAAAACTGCTGCTTAGCAGCAGGATGACAGTAAGAATTCGGATCAGTTGATTGTTCATGCTTTTGCCTCCTCATACTGATAGTATGAGGAACTTGGCAATTATTCATACCTCATTGTTCGCTTTGCTAACAGCCTGATGTTGTAACAAGACGCTGCTGGCAGAACATAAAAGATCGGTTTATCATATTTGAAGAAATCGTACAGAAAGTACCGGTTCAGGCTGGTGCTTTTTTGCATATATGGATAAATGCAAAAAATGAATCCGTTGAACAACGGATCATTACTTGATATACTTGTAATTGCTATAAGTAATAATTAGGGAGAAATTGTGGACAATACAAAATTTTTAGAGGAAGAAAAAATATCAGCTTTATTATGGAAGTTTTCTGTGCCGGCTGTTGCCGGTATGGTCGTAAGCGCATTGTACAATGTTGTTGATAGTATTTTTGTCGGCCGGGGCGTTGGCGAGGTAGCGTTAACTGCGGTTACAATTGCTTTCCCCATTATGACCATACTCATGGCGGTGGGAATGCTTGTTGGCATAGGGGCAGCGACCTTGGTTTCTATTTGTTTGGGAGAGAAAAGGCAGGAACGGGCTGAAATGATTCTGGGCAACGCACTGACCATGATGCTTGTTTTTGTGCTGACGACTACGGGAGTAACTCTTTGGTATTTAGATCCTTTGCTGATTCATGTTTTAGGGGTCACACCGGAGGTTTTACCCTACGCTCGGGATTTTACCGCAATTATACTAGGCGGCAGTGTATTTTTGCATGTGGGTTTTGGTTTAAATAATGTGATCCGGGCTCAGGGAGATCCCAAAACTGCTTTGGCGACTCAGTTGATAGCGGCAGTCATTAATGTCGTCCTTAATTATGTGTTGATTTTTGTCTTTGACTTAGGCATAAAGGGTGCAGCAATTGCCACGATTTCCGCCCAGGCAGTGGCTGCGATATGGGTGGTAGCCTATTTTACCAAAGGACCGGGATTGTTGCATTTTAGAAAGAAAAATCTGGCTATCCATTTGGATGTTGTAAAAGAAATCTTCGAAATTGGCGTGGCCCCTTTTTTAATGCAGGTAGGTGCAAGTGCAGTAATGGTTGTGCTGAATCTCCGGATCATGGAGTTTGGCGGGACGACAGCTGTAGCGGCATTTGGTATCATCAATCGGGTTTTAATGCTGGTTATGATGCCGGTATCCGGTATTAGCCAGGGAGCACAGCCGATTATCGGTTATAATTATGGAGCCAGGCAATACAAACGCGTTATAGCGGCATTAAATAAGGCCTTGTCAGTATCTACCATTATCTGCTTGGTCGGTTTTTTAGGGGTAGAGCTATTTGCTGAACAAATTATTCAAGTGTTCAATGACGGCCCGCAGCTCATCGCAATGGGGACTCCCGGCTTGAGAATATTTCTGGTGATGCTGCCGATTATCGGATTTCAAATTATTGGCGCTAATTATTTTCAAGCGATTGGCAAAGCCTATTATTCTATTATTTTCAACCTATTGCGGCAAGTGATTGTTCTGATACCGCTGGTGTTTATTCTATCTCATTATTTTGGCTTAATGGGGATTTGGGCAGCCGGACCCGTATCGGATTTTGTGTCGGCGCTTCTTACCGGTGTATGTTTATTTTGGGATATAAGAAGATTGGGGTAATTTTAGATGAAAATAATTGATGCTCACATCCACTTTTGCCAGGAGCCTTACTTTGACCGGATTGCGGAATTGGCGGGTCATAAAAATACCAGTGCGCATTTGAAAGGGCAATATGCGGCGCATAAAATTGTTCACGGTGTGGTCATGGGTAACCGGAGTCTGCAGTTAAGCGAACACGATTATCCTGACTATCTTAGTTATTGTATCGGGCTGGACAGCACCTGCTTCAATGCGGCAGAGGTAGTGCAACAAGCGTATTTGGTCGAGAAACATTTGCAAAGGGAAAATTGTGTGGGCATTAAACTATATCCGGGCTACAATCGTGTTTATATTTATGATTCGATCTTTGACCCCGTTTATCAACTGGCAATGCAGTATAAAAAACCAGTAGCCGTTCATACCGGCTTAACAGCCACTAGCGATGCCTTGTTGAAATACAGTCATCCGATGATTTTGGATGAGGCCGAAGTACGTTATCCTCATGTTCAATTTGTTATGTGTCATATTGGCAATCCATGGCTTGTAGATGCTGTCGCAGTCATTGAGAAAAATGAAAATGTGGCTGCCGACCTTTCGGGAATTTTGGAAGGCCGGATTGACAGCATGCCTAATTTTTTTAAAAGAAAGCAGGGGTATATTCAATTTATAAAATTATGGCTGGAATATCTGGACAAGTATGATCGCCTGCTCTATGGGACGGACTGGCCCTTGGCTAATCTGTCCAATTATATTGAGTTTGTCGAACAGATTATCCCATCACGGTATTATGAAAAAGTGTTTTTTGACAATGCCAACAGGATTTATGCTCTGGGGCTTTGAGACAAGATGACGGCTTTTCCTGCCCTGATAATTAGTCATGGTTAGTTTTAATTAGATTATATAATAAATATATTATCCACAAAGGAGTGATAAATTTGATAAGGATAGGTATTCTCATATTTCCTCAAGTCGAAGAGCTGGATTTTGTCGGACCGTTTGAGGTTTTAAGTTACGTGAATAAATTACAGCCAGAAAGTATAAATATGCAGATTATAGCGGAAACGTTAGAGCCGGTATGCGCTTTTAATGGGATGAAAATAATCCCCGATATAACTCTCCAAGATTGCCCGCCGTTAGATATTATAATAGCCCCTGGTGGTAAAGGCCGCTTATCCGCTATGAAAAAACCTGCCATAAAAGAATTTATTTTACATCAAGCAAAAACTGCCCGGTTTATTGCGTCAGTCTGTACAGGAGCATTTTTACTGGCGGAGGCAGGGATTCTTACTGGGAAAAAAGCAACTACATATCATACCGCATTCCAAGAGCTAGAGTCATATTCTGTTCAAGTTATCCGCTCCAAAGTGGTTCGGGACGGCAAAATCATTACTTCCGGCGGGGTAAGCTCCGGACTTGAGCTAGGCTTTTATTTACTGAAAGAGCTATTTAGTGAAAGTATCTCACAAGAGGTAGCAAAGAAGATAGAATACGAAATTGATGTCAAAGCTCTCTAAAATAACCAGAGACCGCAGAATATCAGTGGCTTCGAACCGCCCCCGCGAGTTTGGAACAGCGGGAAAGGGTAAATATATAGACTACCATCGCAATAAGAGATAAAACGGCACAGAATAGATAGGAAAACGTATAACTCACATTTTCAATCATTACGCCCATAGCTACGGAACCGAGTGCCATGCCAAGATCAAGCGAGCCATTGTAGGCGGATGTTGCGCTGCCCCGCCTTTCTTTGCTGCACCGGGTAATGCAGAAAACGCTTATCTGGGGATTAAATATGCCTTGCGCCAAACCAAGTGGAAAGGCGACTATAAAGAGCGACCAGAGCTGATGGCAGAAAGGAATCGCCACGTATGTAATGGCGGCAAGCAGAAAGGCAGGAAGCATGATTATGTCGGGGCCGTATTTGTCTGCAATACGCCCGGCAAACAGGCGGGCGACCAACATGGCCCCGGCATACACGATAAAAAAAGCGCCCATATTGTCCCAACCCTGTGTTTTACCATAAAGAGGAAGAAACATTTGCACAGAGCTGAGGGCAAAAAGCATCAAGCAGCCGATGATTGCGGGCCAGACCACCCCTTTCTCAAAGCCAAGAAAGGTCCTGGGCAGCTTTTTTGCCGATAAACTTTTGCTGGGGGTATCATGTAAAATCTGTTTCTTTACGCCTGATGCGCCTACCTCTCTGTGGTGCAAAAATAGCATTAAAACAAAGGCGACGGTACAGACGCTAACGGTAACATAGAATAGCCTGTGAAATTCGTTCATAGCGTTGCTGGGGATAATAGACAGAGCGATACCCGGACCGATGGCCATGGCTAATACAACCCCGAGCGTATTGTAGCCCATGGCTTCTGAGAGCCGCTTGGGCGGCGAGATATTTGCGGCAGCTGTGGCACTGGCCGTGGTAAAAATACTGAAGCCCGTGCCGTGCAGTAAGCGACATACAATAAGGGCGGGGATAGTCAGCGCAAAATTATGGCAGAAGCAGGCGACGGCGCAGAGTACCGTGCTTACGATTAGCAGCGGACGACTGCCGTAGCGATCCACTAGAACGCCGTCAAGCGGCCGCATACCCAGCGATATTGCGAAAAAAGCGCCGGTTGCCAGCCCTGCGTAGCTCACAGAACCGGTAATTTTATTGGCGTAGATTGCGATAGTGGCGGAAAAAAAGTAATTTGCTATGGCGATGCAGAGAGTGCCAAGAGCGATCAGGGTAAAATCTTTAGTCCATAAAGGTTGCCGGGAGTTCACCGGGTTTTTATCACAATTCAAGAAATCTCATCTCCATATCAAAAAAAAACGGCCCCACCCGATCCGCGAGGCATACAACTAAAAGGCTGCGGCTTTGCCTGGCATGCCGGTAAAATTGCGGTTAAGGGGAAATCCTGTAAAATAACGGCATCTTTCTTTGAACCCCGTATTAGTACTTATTTCCATAGAATAGAGGGTTTTCCCTTCCGGGCTTGTTCATCTGTCCGGCGACACTATCAAAGTCGTTGTGCGCGCTATTATGTAGAAGCCATAGAGTAATTTCAATATAGCTATTAGTTTCGGATAAATTATATTTTTTGTAAAAGTCTCAATGTGAAAATTATTTTAGCGCAGGGAAAAAGATACTTAGTTGATAAATATCATATTTTTTTTCGAACTTCAGCCACGATTATCAGCTGGTCGCGGTCTTGGTAGGTATGTTATTGAAATATTTGGATAAAAGTGATAAAATAAAAATATGGGAAGTAATTTATGTTCTTTTTTAACAAAATTTTTGATCGAAATGGGGTTACATTATGAATATAAATGGAATAGAAGCACAATATCAAAATTATTCAGCGTCTGGCAACTCCAGCAAAAGGAGCAATAGTAGTGAAAACACGTTTGGTACGTTCCAAAAAGAGATTGTGAATTGGGAAAAACGTATCAAGGAAACTATTGATAAAGAGCGGGAAAACGACAGTAAAGGCAGTATTCTGATGTCAGAAAAGCAATGGCACAAACTAACGAAAAAAGTGGACAATGCGATTAATACCTTAAAAGAAAATAATAAGGAACAGGAACAAAAAAGGGAAAAACAGTTGGAAGAGAAAAATTTGCTCCGAAAAGATTCTGTTGATGTCAGTCTCTAAATGTATAAAACTAACATTTGATTTTTCATCCAAAATTAGTTTAAACGGTCACCAGTGGCATGTTATGAAAGTGGATTAAATAGGCGCAAAGCTAGGACCCTCACGGACCCAACGTTCATGAAGTTTATTTTTAATAGCTTGAAGGTGCTCTGGGTGACTATATAACAACCAAGACATTAGGTGGTTGTCTAATGTCTTGGTTGTTATATAGCGTGAACGACAAACCAATTTTCCTCGTCTGCGATTATCCCATAATAAATTTTATATAGCTACATTATTTGAGCCCCAATTAAGTTCTTTACCTACAAATCCGCATAAGCTTATTTTCGCATGCTTAGCTTGTTCGAAGAATTTCATATAAAACGTTAAAGTCAAATTGTAGTGAGGGAGAAGAACGTCTATGAAACAAAACATTTATGATAACGAAACGTTTTATCATTCGTATATGAATCTTCGGGAAACAATGACCGGTCTCAATGATGTTCTTGAGATTCCGGCTTTCAGGGCCTTGCTGTCGGAAATGACCGGTAAGGCGATATTGGACTTGGGCTGCGGTTATGGAGAGGCCTGCAAATGGTATGTCGGTCAGGGTGCTGGCAGTGTCGTTGGAATCGACATCTCGAGCCGCATGATTGAAAAAGCCAAGGCGACCTATAGCGACGAAAAGATTGACTATCAGTGTTGTCCCATCGAAGACGTCGAATTTTCAGACAACCGGTTCGATATGGTTCTCAGTTCCTTGGCGTTTCATTATGTAGCCGATTATGGAGCGTTGGTCAACAAAATTGGGCGTTGGCTCAAACCGGGAGGGTATCTTTTATTTTCCCAGGAGCATCCCATTGCGACCGCAAAAAAAGTTCCCGACGGTTGGGTAAAAGGGGATGACGGTCGGAAAATTCACTGGATTACCGACAACTATAGCGAAGAAGGACTGCGAGAGCAAACCTGGTTTATAAACGGCGTAATCAAGTATCACCGAACCATGGCCACGCTTGTCAATACGCTCATCGATGAAGGTTTCCGCATTGCCAAAGTGGTAGAGCCTACGGCGCTGCCTGCGGCGGAAAAAATGAACTGCGAACTGAAAAATGAACGGAGGAGACCACCATTCGTTATAATCAAGGCCCAAAAGGATTGACCACCCGAACAGACAAGGTGACGGTTCTCTTGTCTTGACAAATTAGTCATCAAATTATTCATCCACAGTTAAACTAAAAAAATAAGGGGTGATAAAATTTGCCAAGACGGCAGCGGGAAAAGAGCAATAGTGGATATTACCATATTATGATCCGGGGAAATGACCGAAACAACATTTTTTACGATGAGGAAGATAAACTTCGTTTTATTGAAACCCTTTATCAAAAAAAGCAGGATAACGCATTTTTTCTGCATGCATTTTGCCTGATGGATAATCATGTTCATATGATGATACAGGAAGGAACAGAGGATATAGCTAATGTTATGAAGCGGATTACGATTAGCTATGTCTTTTATTTTAATCATAAGTACAAAAGGGTTGGACACTTATTTCAAGACCGATTTAAAAGTGAGAAAATCGAAGATGACCAGTATGTCCTGGCATTGGTTAGATACATTCATCAAAATCCAGTAAAGGCAGGGATAGTGAAAACAGCTGGGGACTATAAGTGGAGCAGTTATATCGGATATATGCAAGACAGCCATTATTTTCATAAAGTTGTAGATACTTATATGGTACTTGGGCTTTTTTCCGCCGATAAAGTGGTTGCAAAACGACAGTTTGATGAATACATAAATCAGGAATGCACGGATAAATTTTTAGATATGAAAGAGGAAGTCTCGAAAATGGATGAAGAGGATGCAAGAATACTCTTTGCGGAAATGGTCAGAATGCAGGGTGAAGACAAAAGAAGGGAGAATGCGGCAATGATCGAAGACATGCTAAAAGAATTTAGCGGCAGGACCAAGTTATCCATTCGACAGATTGCAGCGATTACCGGTTTAAATAAGGATAAGGTAAACAAGATGTTACGCAGTTAGACAAGAGAACCGTCACCTTGTCTACTAGCTCAAATAGTTTATTCCTATTCTTGCCAGTAAGGAAGATGTTCAAACCTATTTACACAAGATTTTCTGCACCCTCTTATTGCCAGCTCCCGACGGGCTTTCTGGCACACGAGTTTTTGCCAATGGTAGTAGGTTTTACACTTCTTTTGCCTATAAAATATCTCTCTGCATCACCACTTTACTAAAAATGGCTCATTTGCTAGCTGTTCCTTTTTATTTCATCTAGATAACTGTAGACAGTTACTTTAGAAATATTTAGTTTTTCCGCTACTTTTTCTATATTTCCTTTAATAAAGAATAACCCTTTTTTATCCATAAAATGAATCAGTTCGATTTTATCTTTTCTTTTCATTTTTCCAATGTCGCTGTTGCTGATTATTTTATTAATTAACTCATCTGCTATTTCCGTAACATTTGCCAAAGGCTCGAAATCGTCCGAGATAGTCTCTTGTTCGACGGCCAAGAATTCATCCAATAAACACTTTGCATTTTTAAAGTTTTCTAAATCGTAATTTATACATAGAGCACCGATGACTCTGCCTTCGATATTGCGTATTAAAGCGGTAGAAGACTTCATTTCTTTGCCGTTTTCTGTTGTCGTCACGTAATTTGCGGTGAAATCGTCTTCAAATTTTTTAGATAAAAGAACATCCTTGATCAAATGTTCAAAAGTCTGGCCGACTTTTCTGCCGGTTACGTGGTTATTAACGGTGTAGACTACAGAATTTTGCGGAATAGACAGGTCGTGGACAACTACTTCGCAGTTCGTGCCGAATGTTTTGGCGATCATGTTTGCTATAGGAATCAAATGTTGTAACTCTTTTCGTATTTGCGTCAATGATATCACTCCTCTTGCATATAAAAAATATTTGATTATCCCACTTGAAATCTGTTGTAAAACTCATAAGATGCAGTTAAAAATCAGAAGAAAAGTTCACTCAAACATCCGATGAAATTGGGCATTCATCTCGAATTATAGAATTGAGGTGAGTAAAGTGATAGGCAAACCAGCTTCATGGACGTGCAAACATGTCTTGAAAAACCCATTGTACAGCGACAGTATTTACGGCTTACTGGCGGAATGGGGTGAACGGTTAATTCAAGAAGACAATTTCACCGAGCTGTTTAAAAGAGATAATCAGAAGAAAATATACATAACCATTGACGATATATAAAAAAATATATATTATTAAAAACATCAGATGGAATATGTGTATAAATATATAATATTTTATATAAAAAGTCAACTTTGCTTATAAATTTATATAATAAAGCAAGACTTATGGTCAAGTCTTGTTTATTAATTACATGAGGGGTGGAAAAATGAAGTTTGTATGTTCAGTCTGTGGTAAAACCTACGGGGCAGATGAGTTGGTTATAAGTTGCTCTTGTGGTGGCTATTTAAAATTAGCTTTTCCTTTTCAAACCCTGAAAAAAAAGGATATCGTCACCAGTGACCATTCCCTATGGCGCTATGAGAAGGCCTTACCGTTTCCTAAAAGCGAGATTTTCGCTAGCTTGGGTGAAGGGATGACCCCCTTGGTGCAGGCAAAGTTAAACGGTGTTTCGCTGCTGTTCAAAACGGACTATGTGATGCCAACAGGTTCCTTCAAGGACCGGGGCGCGGTCATGGTAATCAACTATTTGAAAAAGCACGGGGCTGCCCGGATTGTAAACGATTCTTCCGGTAATGCTGCCGCATCTTATGCCGGGTATTGCGCTGTAGCGGAATTGGCCTGCGATATTTTCGTCCCGGCTGATACCTCTGATGGTAAGCTTACCCAGATTGAAATGTATGGAGCACGCGTTACCAAAGTGCCGGGAACACGGGATGATGTCACAATAGCGGCTAAAAAAGCAGCTGAAGAGTCCAAAGGAACGGCCATTTACGCAAATCATAGCTGGCATCCGCTCTTTCTACAGGGTACCAAAACGCTGGCTTACGAGATTTGGGAGCAGATGGGCTGGGATGTACCGGATAATGTAATAGTACCGTTTGGCGGCGGGAGTTCGCTGATTGGATTATACTACGGATTTAGTGAACTACTGTCAGCGGGGGAGATAACGAATATACCGCGGCTTTATGCAATTCAGTCGCAAAATTGTAATCCTCTGTACGCCATATATATTGGCAAAGAGGATAGTGCACAATGTTTGCCAACTTTAGCGGAAGGATTAGCGCTGGCAAAACCGGTAAAAAGATATGAAGCGTGTGACATTGTGCGAAAAACAAAAGGAGCGGTCGAGGTGGTCAGTGAAGAGGAAATCGTAACGGGGCTACGCTTGGCAGCCAAAGTCGGCTTCTATGTGGAACCTACCACAGCGGTTGCTATTGCCGGTACAATTCGTCTCCTCCAGAACAAGGTGATTCAAGCTGATGAAAAAACGGTGGTTCTACTTACAGGAAGCGGGTTAAAGGCTACAGATAAGATTGCTTCAGTTATGAAATCCTAGTTTGCCGCTTAAAACAAAGAACAAGCGGGCGGTGGCTTTGAACGCGGAAAATGATTTGCTAGCTTTTCAATCTTGTAAATAGTTTTTGAATATATGCCATTGGTGGTACGTCTATATTGATATAAGAGAAGGCTTGGCTTGCAATATTTACCTGTTTCTATTTTCTCTGCTGAATGGATTGCTTTAGGTGAAGGCAAAGACAAGAACAAGTATAAATCCTTCACCCAATCTGAAAAAAGAGTTCCATGTTTATTTTTAATAAGTTATATTATCCTTGTTATAGCTATTATTATTTATAAATTTGATGCAATTATTAATTTTATAAAATGATATATATTGGCTTGATGAAAAATATAGGGATAGGAAGGGATTTTGTTTTTATTACCTCATGTGTGACGAATCAATATTCCTGTTTTCGTGGTTGTTTGAAAATCCTAACGGGAATACTAACGGGATAATAGGCGGGATAGAGATTTATATAAATTCTGGCGAGAGAGTTTGATTAAGCCGAACATGTTAGAAGGAGTGCTGAAGAAACTTTCAGTGACTACCCATCCGTAGATGGATAGTTACGAATTTATTTATAACTCCTGCATGGACAAATTTTCCATGCAGCTTTTTTCTTATCCAGGGCAATCTAACCATATAAATTATTGGGAGGAATACATATGGAAACAACGCCCTACTATGATCCTAAGACCAAGAATCACGATGTAAACAGTTGTCATACCAACAAGCCCAATCGTTTAATCCATGAGAAGAGTCCATATTTGCTTCAACACGCATACAATCCTGTAGATTGGTTTCCTTGGGGTGAAGATGCATTCAACAAAGCACAACGGGAGAGTAAGGCTGTCTTTTTGTCCGTGGGATACTCATAGCTATGCTTGTAAATGGGGTTCTACGAGTCGACATGCCATTGGTGGTACGTCCGTAAAAATCACAAATTTGCTTATCCTAATCTGATAAAAATAACGAGATCCTACATTACTTACGCTAAGTTATGCAGGATTTTTTTATTGTGAAGAGTAAGGTAAATATTAATACAGAATATTGTTAATTTGGAGGTTATATGAGAATAACTGTTTTACTAATGGTATTACGTGATAAGCTATCTAAAGGAGTTGTTTTTTATGGATGGAGATGAAGGCGGATATTATAATAAAGAAATTGCAAATTATACACGCAAAAAACCTTTCAAATGCGAGGTTGGTGAGATTAAACTTTTATTAAATGGTGATACTATAGAAATTTTTGAGTTTAGTTTTATTCCTTCTAAAAATATGGGGAAGCCTCCAAAATTGCGATTAGAATTGAAACTTAATTTATCACAGCATTTAATTATTTTTGAGATGGTTAATCTCCCCAAAGAAGGTTTTTCTCTTATTAGAGCAATGAGTGTAAAAGGAAATATATTGTATGAATCATCGAAGTGGAGCATTAAGGATTTATGTAAATGGACTGGCGAACATGTAAAATATAATGAAGAAGAAATCAAGGAATTGACTCAAGTAGTAACTCGAATCAATACGTTTTTAAAAAATAATATAAAAGAAAGAAAAATGATAGATAATAAAACAAATACGTCTATAAAGAGTTGCAAATTAATCAATGAGAAAGATAAAAAGCTTGTGTCGGAAAAAATTAGATTCTCAAGTAAAGAAGTATCAATGATAAAAGAATTATCCTTAAGGTTTTGCAAAGAAGTTGAACCTTTACACCCGTTTAATAAAAAAAAGTGGTTTCAAGGTGCTTACCAAACAATGCAACGCACCAAAAAAGGGGGTGTAGCCGCCGAAATACGAGAAAATATAATGAATTACATCTTTTTAAATATTGCTAATTTACGAGTTATAGAGCCGAGTCAAGCTAATTTTGATGAATGGTTTTATGAATGCATATACTATATAAGTAATATTGGAAATCTTACATTTGGACAAGGACAAAAAATAGTTAATATACTCTTGAAATATCATTATTGTTATTACAATGCCGAGTTAAATCAGAAATGGAATATAGAATATGATTACTTAAAATCATTTTTTCGTTATTTTCATGCTCCGGTAGATGGTATTATACTTAAAAATTTAAAACGCAGATTTAATGATAATAGAATTAACTTTATAAAAATATCCCAGACACCGAAGTTCGTTATAGGTTCTGAAGAATTTCCATGGTCGAAATTAGATAACATCGATTACTACAGAAAAATTCAAGATTATATAGGAGAGCTAACAAGGTTTCACTCGTTGGTAGATAATAAGCTTGCTTTTGAAATGGTTGAGCTCTGGTTGTAAATCTAACACAGGGGATACAACGGTACCACGTCATGTTATGGAACGATTTTAGTGACATGTTTTAGAACAACTGATAAAGCCTTGAAAACATTGGATCTAAAGGCTTTTTCCCTTTTATAAACAGTTTTTAAATGCCATTAGTGGCATGTTCAAAAATAGTAACATTTTTCGTTAGAATATTTGATTGTAACAGGAAAAATTATGTAAAATGAAGAAAGATAGCCTTATCCTATTTTTAATTAAGGATATGACTATCTTTTTTAATTAATTTGTTTTGGAGGATATATGAAAAAGTATGATCGCAATGCATTGATTGAAATTGAGCAATGGAAAAATCCACCTAGAACATTTCTTACTAAAGTAGCAGATACAATAAATAAACCTTTAAGTAAAGTTGGAGAAATAATACTAGATAATAAAGTTGGGGAGGTTATTTCTAATTCTATACAAGGAATTATATCTTTGTTAAATGATGCTTCTTCTTGGAGCGTTCGAACTGATGCAATCTTTAGGGAATTTGAAGACAATGGATATTCAGTAAAAACAATAAGTGATATAGAAAAACTTCAATTGGAGGAGGTTGATCGAGTAGTAGGATTTTTAGGTGCTAAATATAAAACTACAGCTTTTGCAGAAGGTGCTGCGACGGGTGCTGCTGGAGGTCCAGGTATAGCTGCAGATATACCTTTACTATTTGGAATTGCCCTTAGAGCAATAGGTGAATATGCTACATATTATGGCTTTGATATAAATAGACAAGAGGAAAGACAATATATTTTAGATATTCTTATGCTCGTATCATCGCCTACTCAGGCAGCTAAGCAGCAAACAATGGTTGAGCTGACAAAAATAGCAAGTGCTGTTGCGAAAAAGAAAACATGGAAAGAAATAGAGAAAATTGGTTTGGCAACAACGCTTAAAAAAATAGGCGAACAATTAGGATTTAGGATGACAAAAGCAAAATTAGGACAGATCGTGCCAATTTTTGGTGCAGTTGTTGGTGCAGGGTATAATACCTATTTTATAAAATGTGTATGTGATGCGTCATATTTTTTATACAGAGAGCGTTTTTTAGCACGAACTTATGATTTTGAAATAG
Source organism: Veillonellales bacterium (assembly GCA_039680175.1). NCBI lineage: Bacteria > Bacillati > Bacillota > Negativicutes > Veillonellales > Veillonellales bacterium. The sequence continues at coordinate 51,684 of JBDKTO010000025.1, forward strand.
AATCGAAACTAGGGTAAATATATCTCGATTATAAATCATAAAATTCGTATTTTGGCGCCATAAGCTGTGATATATTGATTTAGTTAATTAAACGAGGTATGGAAAATTCGTGCTGGATCTGCAAGGTGGATAACCATCGATGGTATAAGACTACTTCAGAGGTTGTTAAAACTGTAAAGTCACTAAAGGGGGCTTACTCGTGTCTTTAAATTATGTAGAGCTTTCTGAAAAATATCGTCCTACCCGGATAAACACACTATTAATTGGGGAAGCCCCGCCACCTTGTGGTACAAAATATTTCTATTTGCCTCAGAAACTTAAAAGCAATATCTCTATTAGAGAAGATCGCTCATTGCCAGCAACTATTTTCTGGCATTACTTTCAGAGAAGACCTCAAGATGAGCAGGAATATACAGTGTTATTAGATAGACTAAAAAATGCGGGTATATTTCTCGTAGATATCTTGGATGAGCCGATTAAGATTAGGGGGAACAGGGAAAATGAGGCTAAGTTAGTTGCTGAAATCCCCAATTTGAAAAATAAGCTAGAGAATAGGAAAATTATCATTTCTGAAGAAAAAATGATTTTTTTACTGGCTCGAAATACATATAAAAAGATTATTAAAAAATATTTTAAAAGTGCATCGTTAATTCCGTGGATCGAATATCGCTTGAATGCTGAGGCAACGAATATCAAATAATATAAGTTGCATTTTGGAGAATTTTCGTATTGCCTTGTGGAATCATGCCTACAGTTCAATATATTCCTATTAACTCTACTATTTAGGTGTTTCTAAGGGCTCAGGGTGATTCTGACTTACACCTAAAATAGACATTGGTCAAATTATTGACCAATGTCTATTTTGGGTTTTCCAACGGCATCGTGGCATGTCATGTAAGTGAATTAAGGAGGTGCAAAATTAGATAAATCAAGAGCTCAGAGTTTGCTCGATTTAAAAGCTACGTTATCTAGTGGCATGTTATAGAAATAAATTGAGAGAGGCTCTATAGCATATAAATTAAGGACTTATCGTTCGTGAGGAGCGTATTTTTTCAATGACATGTAATGGAATAAGAAATGACATGTCATAGAACAGAGAATGGAGCCTTGCAGAGCCTGGTTTTACTGGCTTTTTAAGTTTGTAAACAGTTTTTGAAGATGACACTGGTGGCACGTCCGTAAAAGTAATATTTTTATATTTGCCTTTTAAATTAGTTGTTGCAAAAGTACATACCTTCGATTCTTACATTAGCTTTGCCACCGAAAAGAACCCTATTATTTAATGTCTTAAGCCAAATCATGTTGTAAGCCGAGTATTCACTATTTTGCTCAATGGAAATAGGTCTGCCATCCCACATATTATACTTCAGCATATAATAACCAAATGCTGAATTTCCAGAGCCGGTGGCCTTATCTTCTAGGTACCCAAATTTGGGAGCAAATACTCGTGTTCTGATTTTATTGTTGCTATTAGACACCTCTGTTGTAAATGAAAGTACAATATCAATTGAATGATTTAAGCAAAACATTTTTAACAAATACTCATCAGGAGAAATCGAAAGCTCATTATTAAGACTGGAAATAGGAACAATTAGTGTTTTTAGTCCAGCGTTTATAAGTTCTATCGGATATTCTCTGGAAATTGCCTGCGGAGTAATTTTGAGAGCATCAGATACCAAGCTAATATTCAAATCATGGGTCAAATATTGTGGTTCCGGTGAAGTTATAAAAACTGCGTCTAAAGAGTCAATTTCATTATATACAGTTAGACTACTATGTTTTGTGTAAATTGTTATCTGAGGAATGTGCGTAAGATCTTTGGTGCCTTTTAGTAAGCTGTATATACAGGCAATTGTACCATGACCACAAAAGTCCACTTCACATTCGGAAGAATAATATTTTAGCCGATATTCTTTATCTTTTTGTGGAGTGCAAAATACTACTTCAGACACAAAACCTTTATGTTCTTTAGCAATATTCAGCATTTCTATGTCTGTTAGTGTCTGGCCTTTTTCAAGGTAAATGCACGCAGCAGGATTGCCTGTTGAAACTTCAGTTGTAAAAGCATCAATTTTTTGGTAGTTTAATTTTTTCATAGTTTTTGACCTGCTTTTTCACGGGATAAAGTAAAGGCTTCAACACATTCATCAATATCAGCTATAGTAGTTTGCCAAGAGCAAACACTTATCCTGATTACAGGCTCATTATTCCATATAGCACCGCCACACCAGCATTTCCCACTGGATTGTATATTCTTAAGAGTGGCATTTGTTTCTTGAGCAGACTTACATTTTATGAGAATTTGATTAAAAACAATATCGTTTAAGACCGTAAACCCTTTTTGTGATAATCTATCTGCAAAATATTTAGCATTTTCGCATAGTGTGTCGACAAGATCACCGACGCCTGTTTTACCAAGGTATTTGAGTGTTGCCCACAATTCGATGCTTCTTGCGCGTCTTGACATTTCAGGAGTATAAAGCATTCCGTCTCTAAATTCGCTGTATTGTATATATGATCCGGTGGTTTGCATCGTGTTTACAATTGCTGAACGGTTTTTACATAAAACAATTCCACAATCATATGGGGCGTTAAGTGTTTTATGAGCATCCGTAGACCATGAATCTGCTTTTTCAATACCTTTTAGTAAGTACTGTTTACTTTTTGAAGCAGCCGCCCACAGTCCAAAAGCTCCATCGATATGTACCCATGCATTTGCTTTGCCAGCAATATCACATAACGTATCAATTGGGTCAAAAGCTCCACTGTTGACGTTCCCCGCTTGTACAATTAACAGCGTGTTACTGTATACAGGAGGTAGCTTATCAATTATTATACGGCCCTGATTGTCAACAGGAGCAAGTTGTACACGGCCTTTTCCAAGACCCAGCAGAGATAATGCTTTAAATATCGATGAGTGTGCCTGCTCGCTAAGTACTACTTGAATGGGAGGCGCACCAAAAAGCCCTTTTTCATTTACATTCCAGCCTTGTCTTGAAAGAAGTTGATTGCGGGCAGTTGCAAGGGCACATATTATTGCAGTCGAAGAGCCGCTAACAAAGCCAGCTGCCGTACTTTTTGGTAATGCTAGTAAGTCTATTAGCCATTTTTCACATATCTCTTCAAGCTTTGCAGATATTGGGGACATAACAAAAAGTGCACTGTTTTGATCCCAGGTGTCGGACATCCATTTTGATGCAAGTGCAACAGGAAGAATTCCCCCGCATACAAAGCCAAAATATTTTCCGCCACCTTGTACGGAAACTGCATTTGATCCATATTTATGAAGCATGTTAAGTATTTTAGATGGGGAATTTGATTCTTCGGGCATAGATTCCTCAAATTCTTCAAGTTTTGATAATGCTTCATTTGACGGATATACATCCATTTCTGGCGATTTATCTATGTAATCGTATGCGAAGTTCTTTGCCTGCTCAAATAGCTCTTTAGAGTACAATTGATTTTTCATATCAATTTGCAAGTTTGTTTCTTTCATAGGATGTCTACCTCCATTTTTATAATTGTATGACTATATACGTATTATGTGTTGACATTGTACCCTTGTCAATACATAATTGTATGTATTACAATTATTGTAGGAGTGGATAATATGTGGAACTTGAAAATAATAAATACAGACAAATCTCTTTATTTTGCAATTGCGGATGCCATAGAGAGGGATATTCAACTTGGAATACTAAAATCGGGTGATAAAATGCCAACTCATAGAGATTTGGCAAAAACAGTGGGTGTCAATGTAACAACAATTACAAGAGCATATAAAGAAGCTGAGAAACGTGGTCTGATTACTGCAACTGTTGGTAGCGGTACATTTGTTACAGCCGATTTAGGATACAATCCATCGCTTATTAATACTGATGAAAACGAAAAAAAGTTAATTGAAATGGGACTTGTTTTACCACTTTATGGAATAGAACCGGATATCAAAACACTTTTGGAGAAAGTAGTCCATAACAAGAATCTGAATGAATTTATGAAATATACACCACCACAGGGAATTAATTGCCATAGACAGATAGGTGCAGATTGGATAAGACGATTTGGGATTAACGTTGCTGCTGAAAACATAATTGTAACAGCCGGTGCACAACATGCTATTAATTGTATCTTGTCGTCTGTTTTTGAACAAGGTGACCGTATTGCCGTTGATTGTCTTACATATCCGGGTATAAAAACAGCGGCGAAACGTTGTGGTATACGACTTGAAGCAGTACCAATGGATGAAGAAGGAATGATGCCGCAGGGACTTGAAGCTGTTTGCAGTCATAATGATATTAAGGGTATTTACACAGTCTCTGGCATGCAGAATCCGACAAATGCAATAATGTCAGAACAAAGGCGTAATGAGGTTTCGCAGATAATAAAAAGAAATAATCTTATACTGATTGAAGATGATTTATATGGTTTTTTGGTAAATGGAGAAGTGAGTACTTTATCTGAAAACTTGCTAGAACAAAGTATATATATTTCTGGTATTTCAAAAGCCTTTTATGCAGGCCTTAGGATTGGATTTGTTGCTGCACCAAAAAAACTATGTAATAGAATATCACAGGCCGTGGTAGATACAATATGGATGGCATCTACGCTTAATGCGGAGATTGCTTGCGAGTGTATAAATAGTGGAGTTGCAGATGAAATAATAGATTTAAAACGGGCTGAAATAAAAAGAAGAGCTTTGTTAATGAAAGATAAGCTACAATGCTATGACTATAAATATGCACCAGGTAGTATGTTTGCATGGTTAAAACTTCCTGACCATTGGAGCAGTAGTGAATTTGAAAAAATGGCTAGTGATAATGGCGTTAATGTCATTTCTTCTGAAAAATTCACTGTTGGAAGTGTTGCTCTACCAAATTATATCCGGATATCATTGTCTGGTGCGGAGAGCATTTTAGAATTTGAAAAAGGTCTTGATATTTTATTAAAGGTTCTTAACCGTGAACTTGGAACAGCTATAGGTGTTTTGTGATTTGTGAGTGTCATGGGGATAGGGGTGGCGACAATCAAAACAAAGGATGTCGATAACCACGTCCTCCTGACACGCTGTGATAATCATAGCATGTAAAGGAATGAGAAATGACATGTCATGGAACGGACTATGAGGGTTTACGAGGCTTGGTTTTACTGGATTTTCAAGCTTGTAAACAGTTTTTGAAGATGACACTGGTGCCACGTCCGTAAACCGACATAGAACCTTTGAGGCTATATACCGCAAAGATTTATGGGATATAATATTTATGAAAAAACATGCTGAAAACGACTGCCTTTTAAATCAAGTGGTCGTTTTCTTATTTGGCAGGGTTCTGTACCTTTTTGAGGAATATGATAAATAGTTTTATTAATAAAAAATATTATTATGTACTTTAGGATACTGAAGAGAGGCTTTACTAATGGATAAATTAATTAATTCTCCTTATATGTTTTTTAACCGCACGGAATGGGAAAATTTACGAATGGCTACGCCGCTCCCATTATCGGAAGATGATTTAATTCGAATTCATGGAATTAATGAGAAAATTTCTCTAGACGAAATATCACAAGTTTATCTTCCAATATCTAGACTTTTAAATTTATATGTATTAGATACACATAAGCTTTATAATGTAACTAATACATTTCTTGGTACTTTAGCAAAAAAAGTTCCGTACATCATTGGTATTGCTGGTAGTGTTGCTGTTGGGAAAAGTACAACGGGGCGTATTATTCAAGAGTTATTGAAAAGTTGGCCAACCAAGCCAAGAGTTGATTTAGTTACAACAGATAGTTTTTTATATCCTAACGCAGTATTGGAAGACCGAGGCATTATGAAGAAAAAAGGGTTTCCAGAAAGTTATGATGTTCAGCAATTAATGGATTTTTTAAGAGATGTCAAATCAGGTTGCTCAGATGTTAAAGTTCCGATATATTCTCATTCATTTTATGACATTATTCCTAACAAATTTAAAGGCATAAGTACTCCAGACATCTTAATTATTGAAGGACTAAACGTTTTACAGACACCCAAGGTAGATTATATGATTTCTAAATCCCATTTATATATTTCTGATTTTCTTGATTTTTCCATTTACGTTCATGCAGATTCAAAGAATATTAAGCAATGGTATATTGAACGATTTCAGATACTGCGTCGTACTGCCTTTCAAGATAAAACTTCATATTTTCATCGTTATGCTCAGATGTCAGAGAAAGAGATAGAATTATTGGCAGAAAAAATATGGGATGAAATAAATGGAGTTAATTTAGAGGAAAATATTCATCCGACGATGCGACGTGCGCGCTTGATTATTAAGAAGGGAGATGACCATTCCGTTCAAAAAATATGTTTGCGAAAGTTATAACCATTTTACTAGGAATCCGCTGTAAAACCAAGTGATATGACGCCCAATATTGACAGTAGGGAACCTCCGATATAGTTGTCTAAGCTTGATTTGGCTGTATTGAGCCTTTTAAAAGGTACAAACATTTTTCCACGTCCGTAAAAGAGCCATATTTTATTAGATACTGATTATGGATTTATCTAGCATATTGCCATTTCGATGAAAATAATAGTATCAAGATATAGAATGTGTATAGTGTTCATAAAGGGCATCACATAATTATGTAGATGTAAAATGGGCAGACAATAATAATTTGGTTGTATATTACAGTTATAATAAAGAATTTATTAAGCGATAAGGTAAAATGTGGAGGTCGTATAATGATAAAGAGGAACATGAATTATCTTGAAAAAGCTATGAAATTACAGAAGCAAGCTGATAAGGTTATTAAAGATCTTCAGATTAGATGCCGATGGGAATTGGTGGGTAAGACCATATTAGTAGGTTCGGCTAGTTTTGGTCTAATGACCAGCCCTAATTTGGATTTTGAGATTTATGTGGAAGAACCAGATGTTCGTATAGGCTTTGATACGATACGTGAATTTGCATCTATTTCAGGAGTGAAACAAATTCAATTTCACAACTTTATGGGGACATACGATCCAGGACTTTATTGGCGTATTGATTATCAAGACCAACAGGGTCTTGTGTGGGATATTGACAATTGGCTTGTGCCTTTTTGCCACCCTTATGCTGGAATGGCTGATAGTTTTGCCAAAGCGATGAAACGGGCATTAACTGATGAAACTAAACAGTTTATTTTAGAGATAAAGTCCAAAGTGTCACCAGAAAAAAAGTTTCGTGGAATAGATATTTATAAGGCAGTTATGAGTGGTGGAGTACGGAACAGAGAGCAGTTTGAAAAGTGGATAGCAAGTAATCCTCCTGTTGAAATGGAAACATGGCAGCCGTCTGTATAGACGATATCCAGAGTTTGAAAAACGAAAACAGGGTCGGTGGTTCTTTCAATTTGTTATATTTTTATTAAGGAGAATTATTTAAATAATAATCATATTAATAAAACAATAGCGATATCTCTTGATTACTCAGGAGATATCGCTGTTGTTATTTTTTTCTTCCATTGGCATAAAAAACTTGATGACATCTACCTCAAGCCCATCAGCAATAGCAAACAAAACGTCCAATGAGTAGGCTTTAGTAGAATTGGGTGCTTCGATCTTGCTTAAATAACTTTTACTAATGCCTATTTTATCTGCTAGTTCATCCTGAGAGAGTCCTTTCTTCATACGGTAATATGCAATTTTTTTAGCGATCTGCCTATACCGCTCATCATAGCTCGTCTTCATAAGTCCGTTCACCCCTATATACATAAAAGTATAGGGGCGTTTTAATTTTCTCACATTACACCTATAGTGAAATAAAAATCTGCCAATTTATTGCACTTATAGTGAAATAAAGATATAATAATTTTAGCATTAATTTACATATAAAGCATTTTCCGATAATTATTTGACATAAAATGATTTTGTTTACGTTTATCTTGTATTTGATATAATCTATTATATAGGAATAATTTTCCAATTTTAATATGAAACCGCTTATAGACGGTAACATATAGTATTTTCATAATCAAGGAGGAACCTATGAAGAAACTAAGCACCTTACTTTTGGCCTCAATGATAATGGCCACTGGTACAACTTCTGTTTTTGCAGAAGAAATTAGCGGAAAAGATGCTACAGTATCTATTACTAATGCTCTTATTTCGCAAGAAATTCAAAACGTTAAGATTAACAACAAAGCTTGGTTGGCTCGAACGGATATTCAGCTTCAAATGGACAATAATATGAAGCCCACGCTTTCGATCGAAACCGTTCAGCCTTTTCATCGAACGGATACGGAAGCTACATTTTATCAATTGCGTGTAGCCCGTAATCCACAAAATGGTACAACTACCAACATTGGTACAGGTTATCGTCATGTAACAGATGACAAAAATACTCTAACCGGTGTAAATCTGTTCTATGATCGTGCCTGGAAGTATGGTCATGAGAGAGTTGGCCTTGGTGGCGAATATTTCCATGGTTTACTGGAAAGTCGTTATAATATCTATCATCCGATTTCTGGAGAGAAGTTGGTAGATGCAATATCAGCTACTTATGAGAAAGCGATTAGTGGAGCTGACTATGAAGTAGGTATGCCAATTCCTCATATGCCATATATGAAGATTTTTCTCCAAGGATATCAGTGGGACTATCAATACAGTGACGATGTAAAAGGGTACAAGCTACGTAGCGAAATTCAAGTGACTCCTCAACTGCAATTAGAAGTAGGGTATTCTCATGATAATTACGTCAAAAACAATCAATATGTAAATCTGATGTATACATTAGGCCAATCCGGCAAAGTGGCTATGCTCGAAGCGGGTAAACCGATCATTCGTCGGGAACGTTGGGAAAAAGTAGATAATTCGAAACGGTTGCTGGATAAGGTAGAACGGGAAAATGACATTAGGGTGGAACGGTATTCCAAGCAAGCAAATGGAATCATCGTATCACTGACGAATTAGGAGGAAACTAGCGAATGAAGAAATCATTGATTATCATATTGACTTGTTTTATGGTAAGTTTATTAATTACACCAGCCTTTGCAGCTCCAGGGGATATTACCAGTATGAATGTCGCGATTAAGGAAATGCAAGTATATAATGAAACAACCAATCAATGGGTTACCATTTATTCGACAGGGGCACCAACCACTCTTGATATAGTAAACACAAACCTGTTTAGCAGTACGACAATCAATTTGCCAGCAGGTCATTATACATATCTTCTGATTACGCAAAATCCCGCAATGAGTTGGACTGCAGAAACAACAACCGGGATTGTGAATAAAAACGTAGATAAAAGCTCTGATGGTACCCCTAGTTTCAATAACAATACAGGTTATGGAATGAGCGGGGGACATTATATGAAAGCTGGATACGTAAACTTTACGATTACTCCCAATACAACTCGTTTGAATATTAAATTTGGTGCTACAGTCAATTCCACTACAGGCGCATTGAATCAGCCAGTATTTCAAGTTCAATCATACTAATAGAATTGCTTGAAATGTGTCAAATCAATCGATGGTATAAGGCATGAATAATAGGAATAGGACGTAGAGAAATATATAATCATTCAGTAATAAATTCCTATTAACTGTACTATCTAAAGTGCTTCTGGGTATTCAGGGTAATTCTGAGTAGTATGCAGAGTATAGTTAAGAACTTTCGTCAATAAATTGACGGAGGTTCATTTTTTTTGTTTATCTAAGCTTTGTCATTTAGCGGCAAACTACCGTTTACGCAGAGACCGTACTTGATATAATTATTATATAGGAAATAATTTACAATTAAAGCGAGGTATATTAACTATGAGCAGTTATATTCGAGAGGCACTTTCAGGAAAAGTATTGGCATACTTAGATGGTGAATATGTACGAAATCTATCTGGTGAAGTACTAGTATCAATTGACGGCAATTATGTTCGGGAAGGTGTGAGTGGTGGTCGAGTTTTAGCATCTTTGGATGGCGAGTTAATCCGAGAAGGTGCATCGGGAGGTAGTATTATTGCTAGTATAAGCGATAATTATATTCGTGAAGGAACAAGTGGCGGTAATGTGATGTTTGAGGTTGATCGTTATTTATCTAATGTTGAAAAATGCGCATTGGCAATAGCTGTAGTAATGATTTGAAGGCTGGTAACACCTAGTATATATAGATTTAATTGGGAGTAGTCGAAAGGATATTTTAATATGTTGTCGAATCCCCTAGTTATACATTCTAGGGGGGACGATTATGGTTGTAGATGATAAAGATTCTAAAAAAATGATTCAACTTGCCCGAGAGGGGAAGGGAATCAAAGAAGTATGGGAAGAAGATTTTTCTAATTATGATTATTGGGATGTTTATTGGACAATAAAGAATGGTGGCGTTACCGCTGCACGGGAAATAAAAAAACAAATAACAATGAAGTTGAACCAAATAACGTCGGAATCTACTGAGCGCCAAAAAGAGTTAATAGACGAAATTCAAGAACTAATTTGGCAGTTATACTCAAGTCATAAAGAAAATCGAAAGAAATTAGAGGATATACGTAAAGTAATAGGTTAGAATGGTTAAGCAAGATTGCAAATTTGGCTATGGCTAGAAAGTAATTCAGACAATTTAATATCTATATATTACAATAGAAACCGTCTCAAAAAATGATGAGACGGTTTTTTTATATTAACAAATAGTTTTGTTGAAAATTTTTGCGAATTTTAAAAATTGAATTGTTTTTTTTCTAGAGAAAAGATTTTTAAAAGTGTATGATAAGGGCATTGAAAGGGGGGATTAAAGATAAAAAAGGTTTGGATTGATGAGAATAAAAGGATAATGATTGAAAAATTTGTTTTGCCATTTCACAGAATACACGAATTAGCAAATCGTTATCCACTAATGAGTGAAGAAGAAAGGGAGGTTTTAAAACAAAGCTTACTAAAATCTGGACAACTAAATCCAATCTATTTGTTTGATAACGAAATTATCGATGGACGCAATCGTTATTTAGTTATGAAAGAGCTAGCTGAAAAAGGACAGTTGTCCTTTAAGCCAAAGATAGAAACTTATCCATGTAAGAAAGAAGACCTGCCTACAATTGTAGAAGCACTTAATGTCCATCGTAGGCATTTATCGCCTAGCCAAAAAGCTGCGATTGGCGTAAAAAATTATCTACCAATTCAAAGACAATTGGCACAGGAACGCCAGCAAAAGGGGGTTAGCTTAAATTTAAGCGAAGGTGGTAAAACAGCAGAAATAATTGCAAAGATGGTTGGGGTAAGCACTACATATATTGAGAAAGCAATAAAAGTCATAACTGATACAGAACTATTTTCCTTACTCGAAGATGGAAAAATTAACGTTGTAGATGCTGAAATTGTTGCTTCGAATGCCACTCCAGAACAGCGGCAAGAGATAATTAACAAAATAATGCATGATGGAAAGGGGGTCAGATATAATATTTCGTTAATTACCCCAAGGAAAAAACAAAAAGTTAAAATTGCTGAAATTCAACAACCATTACTTATAGTAATGAAAAATTTAGATGGAGATAATGATAAGACACAGTTAATAAAAGAAAAAATTCGAGAGTTGAGAGACTTGTTAATATCCGCAGGTGTTGAGAACTCCGAAATTTGGTATCAGCCAACTGATGAAGGCAACAGTGCTTTTAAAGGAGAGTTAGAAAGGTTATATAAAAAAATACAGCCTAAACGGTTGGGTGACTAAGAAATTTCAATATAGAAGTAGAGCTTATGATCTTTGACAATTAAATAGCAGCGAACAGATAGACCAAAGGCTTAGGTGGAAAGCATAGTTCCTTCTACCGGTCTGTCCATTTTAAATTTTAGGAATATTCTGATTTTATGTAAGTTAAATCTAAAATAGTTAAGGAGAGAAGAGAATATGGAAAATGTTGAATTTGATAATGCAAATATTACTAGTGAAATGAACTTAAGGCAATTCGTTGACACAAGTAATGAAAGCGACATGCAAAAATTAACGGACGGAAATTCTCCTAACGAATCAGCCTCAAATAATATTACTTCGTACTTTGGTCCCGTATATGAGACCGTTGAAAAATTTACTGCTCATCCGTTTGCTAATATTTATCCAGATACTACTCAAGCAGAATATGAAAGCCTTTTAGAAGATATGCGGATACATGGGCAATATGAACCTATTATTATTTTTGAAGGCCAAATTGCTGATGGTAGGACTCGCCAAAAAGCTCAACAGGAATTAAATCACCCTATGTTAGCAAATGAATGGTTAGGAACACCAGAAGACTTGTTGAACTATCTCTATGCTAAGAGTCAGCATCGTAATTTGACTAGTCAACAGCGGGCAGTAGTTTCTCTGCAATTTCTTGAAGTTGAAAGAGAATTAGCTAAACAGCGTAAGGGAATGCGGACGGACTTAGCACATATTGTATCTGCTGTTAAAGGCAGAGCATCCGACATAACTGCTAAAAAGCACGGAACCAATCGAATCTATTTAGGATATGCTGAAAAAATTCAAGAAAATGCTAAAGAGTTGCTGGAATTTGTAAAAAGAAATGAAATTCCTATTACTCAGGCAAAATTGCTTGCAGAGTCAATTGATAACCCTGAGCAACGACTTGAAGCTGTTGCAAAATATAAAAAAGACAAGAAATCTATGAAAGCTATTATTCGTGCTATCAAATTACCAGATGACACGAGTGAGCCAAAAGATGGTAAGGAAACTTCAGATATTATTCCAGCACTCATGCTATTCCAAAATATGCATTTATGGCAAGATCAAGAAGTTGCGATGAAAAAAATTCAGCAAATTGCAGAAATCTTAAATATTAATAACCGTGAAATCTGGTACGTTCCAGATAATGATAAAAATACTACAAAGAAAATATTAAAGTTAGTTCAAGCGTTTAATAAAAAGATAGCAAAAATTAATAGATTTTCTTCAGATGGTAGCCCCATTAAAAATTTGTTAAAATGATGCTTAATTTTCTTTATCATATAGCAGTCAAGGGTTATTATAACTATTTTTAATAAAAGGGGGTGGTTACCTTGATTGTTTAAAAATGCAAAGCATTTAATGTTATTCCGCAATTAAATATAAAAATTTTTTAAAAAGAGAGGAAAAAATGGCAATGGAATTAAAAGAAAAAAACTTTAAAGTAATTGTGTTAAAAAATGTCCAGGTTCAAGAAAAAAATGGTCAGTACGAAATTAATGCAGAAACACTTAATGGAAAAATTATGAATATATCAATTAATGAAGCTTTACTTGACGAATTAAATAAATTTAAGATTTATGATACGGTTTTTATTTATCAACATCGTAGTAATAGGGAGTGGAAAGTAGATGGCTTTTTACCTATTACAATAGGTAGAACAAATTTATTTGACATAGAAGGAGCAAAATCTCTAAAAGAAAAAATTAGTGTAATTAAAGATATCAGGAATTTGTTTGGTGATATATCTCAATTAGATTTTAATAATCCCGATGACATGTTGTTGTTATGTGGAGCTTTTATATGTATTGCTCATGATTATGAAAAAGTGAGAAAACATTTATCTATGTCCTTAATTTATAAAATGCTTGAAATTGGTGGTAGAGCATCATGGCTATATAATCAAGGCGAAGTATGCATATTTTAGTTGAATTTAACAGTAAACGTAATATCAAGTTTTCACAAATAATTATAAACAATTTTTACAAAAAGGCGGTGGTTATCGAGTTATTAAAGATAAATAAAAAGGCCAGATTAAGCATTGCCGTGCTTATCCAGCCAAAGTTAAAACTATTAATTAGATTATACTATGGTGTCTAGCTGCTCTGCAAGGAGCAGCTAGGTAATAACTAAAAGAATGGAGTGTATGCTGTATGAATGTTATAAATTTAGCCGATTATTATCCAAAGAAATTAATATTTTGTGGCGACATACATGATTTTTCTGTAAATATGGTAGATGGTAATTTAGTGCTTTGTGTAAATCTTAATAATGAAGACTTTCGCTTTATGAAGCTAAAGGAGACGTTGTCGCTATGGTCTTTTCATGAAGCAAGTAAAATTTTATTAAATGCAATGATTGGAAAAATACCTATTTGCATTCATGCAGAATATGTTGATGACTTTACATATCACATCAATGATATTGGGTACTATGTACAAGATAATTAAGTAATTGTAAAGGAGAGAATAGCACTTGATTGACAGTGGCATGGCATTACAAGATAAACAAGCATTAGAAAAATATCTCGATTTATTGTTTGGACGTCATAATGAGAAAGGTAATATTTTTTTATTGGAGCGATCGGCGTTTAGTGATAATTATAATAATGGTAAAGGAAATCGACAAATTATTAAGCCATTGCAGATATCGGAGATTATAGCGCATATAGAAGACGAAGGTTTTGCTCATGATTTTTCTATATCTCCTGCTATTTATGCTGGTAATTTCCGTTCGCATGATATGGTTTCAGGTTTATATTGCTTTTGGGCTGAGTTTGATTATGGTACGGTAGGTCACAAAAAACGTGACCTACCCTTTGCAAGCAAAGACGAGTGCAAAAGTATGATAAAAAATAATTATATAAGGGCAGAGTTGAATCCTAACATTATTATGAATAGCGGTCATGGTATTCATTGCTATTGGCTGGTAGGTAGCAATCTGATTGGACAGCAGACAAAAAAGCAAATAGAGCAGGTTAACGAATGGTTGTTTCAAATTGGAATTGGCATCAACCGGAATTATTATAATGAAGTCAAAAGCATAACAAGTTTGATGCGTTCGCCTTACCCGGCAGTGAATCGGAAAATAGCAACCAGTCCGGTTAGGACGAAGATGATATTTACGAAACAACCTATATATTCCCTGCCCTTCATCAGAAACAAAATTATTTCTCATATTATGAAAAAACGGAAAAGCAAAAATACTGCATTCCTAAGAACCAAAAAATATAATGGCTGTAAGGCCGCCATACCATTCTTGCGTAGCGGCGATATTGGCCTAGTAGAGGCAGATACAGCCTTTATGGCATGGCTTAGTGATAGTACTGATTTATCTTACTATAAAAGCAACCTTTATGGATTTGATAGCACAAGCGCGAAAGAGGCGTGGATATTTAAATATCTATATTTGTGTAAGCTTGATGTACAAGATATTTATGATTTTTGTGACCAATATATGGATAGGCGGTATCATATGTTTCGAACAAGAAGAAATATGTCAGATCGGTTAAAGCGCATACAATATGAAATTAATTTAGCTTTACACCGCAATACATTTCCTAAAAAAATAAAATATGAACACAGGGGGATTTTATAATGAATAACGATAATAAAAAGAAAAATTTAGCAAAATTAAAGGCTTCTCTTCGGAAGGCAAATTTTATCAAACAGTTTAATGGGGCAAATTTAATTATGATTGCGCTCATGCTTAATTGGTTTCGAAAATTTGGACATTTATTCTTCGAAAATGATTTTAAATTCGTGAACAATGTTCTTTATGGTTGGAACGGTATCCGTTGGGAAAATGGTAAGGATTTAGTTGGAAGTTATATTTTTAATAAAATGGATCAATTGGCTGACACAACGGTGCCATCTAAGCAAATTCCTGAGATAGTTAAAATTGCCAAGAATAAAAAGCAATTTGTAAGTGAAGATTTATGGCAGTGGAATGCCGACTTTGATAAGAGAGTAATTGTAACCTTTCAAAATGGAACATTATTGCTTGATCTCGGCCAGAAGAGTCATCAATTTTATCTAAATCAATTTGATCCAGATAACAATGCGGTGTATGCAATCCAATACGATTTTCAGGATGAATTTCTGACTAATCAATACTGGAAAAATAGCTTTGTTGGCAAGTATCTAACGGATTTTTACAGTGATGAAGATCGACAGTATTTACAGCAATTTTTGGCCTCCATTTTAATTCCTCAGTATCAACCCCAGCAGGGGCTAGTTATTCTGGGTGATGGTGGAGATGGTAAAGGTGTGTTAATGGGAGCATTGAAAAAGATATTCGGAAAAGTGGTTACTGAACTTAGTGTATCAAAATGGACAGGAAACCATGAGACGGCAACGCTGGTAGGATCGTTATTAAACATAACGAGTGAGGCTCCTTCTCGGGAAATCAGTTTGGATACATGGAAATCAATTATTGCTTGTGATAATTTGACAATTGACCCTAAATATAAAACACCGTTTAGTTATAAACCGTTTTCTAAACAGATTATGACGGTAAATCAGTTGCCGAAAATTGCAATTGATAAAGCAGTGTTGCGTCGTATGCCCGTTATTAGGACTTGTCAATCAACAGCCTCAAAAAACCGTAGTGAATCATTTAGAATTCGGTTCGAGAAAAATATAGATGCGCTAATTTCGTTTATGCTGCATGGCTTGTATCTATTAAAAGCAAATAATTTCAGAGAAATCTCAGGAACGGGCGTATTAAGGGATGCCCTTATTTACCAGAATGAGTCCACTCTTGTGGAATTTGTTGAAATGTGTCTGGATATTACAGAAAGCGAAACTGATTTTAGTAGCTCATCTGATTTATTTTCGACTTATGAACTATGGCGTGTAGATCATGGACAAGGGTCAAAGGATATTATCAAAAGCACTTTTAGTAAAAAGCTTAATAATTTATTAATAACTTTAGAAAAAAAGAGCAGAAGTGGCAGTAAAAAAGTAGCAGGAAAATCGGTGCGTGGCTTTGGGGGCATTGTCATTCGAAGTGAATGGCGACAAAAGCTCTTAGAAGAAGAAAAAAGGAATAAACTATTTAAAGAGACAGGAAGGTAGGGAAAACAGTGGTTAATGGCTCAACAAGCGCTGATGAATCAGTTGCGGTTGAGCCATTGCTTTTTATTTTGAAGGTTACAGAGGAGTTACGGATGGGGTTACAGATATAATTTTGTTTATTTTCTAGTGTAAGTATAAAGAGAATAGAGTTACTCTTAAATAATAAAAAAAAATATATAGAGATATAAAATAAAGATTTATATAAGGGTGTGTATACTGTAACTGCTGTTTTTTCTTGTGTAAGAAAGGGGTTTGACGGAAGTTTGGCGGCGACAGTATTTTATTATGAAGGCAGGATATTGGGATATGGTTTGACTTATTTCATTAAATAATTATTTTTTAATACTGCTGCTATATAGTACGTTGAGAAATTATGAACTGATGCTAAAAATGTAAAGGATGGGTTGATGTCATGGCAAGTATTGAAATGAGAGCGGGGTTATTTTAAAAAAGTGCCTTGGAAAATTTAATCGTGCTGGATTTATTAATAGGGGGAAATTATCCGTGATAATCATTATCAGTGGCTGCGCCACGGGTATGGATAATAGAACCTTCGCTGCGCTTCGGTTCTTGTGCAAGGGTTAACAGTCAGCTAGAAGCTTGCTTCTCAAAAGAAAGCAACGATCTGCAAGCTTGTCTTGCAGACTATTTGAGCGTAGCGAAAATAGTATATATCTAGAAAAGAAGATATATAGAGAAAAGTATATATAGAAATGAGTGCACTCTCAGATTATTCCAAATGCACTTCTGGATTATTTGGAATGCACTTCCAGATTATTATATGAAAATCGCAGGTGCTAATTTGGCGGTATACCCAAATGCACCTGCAGATTATTTTTGTGGAGCTATTATAAAGTCTTCGGGTTGATGTATCTATATTACAAATGAAACAAATGTTTCGTTGGTAGTTTCGAAGTGGGAGGAATAGATATGTCGACAAAATTAATTCATGTGGATGCTGAATTGGTAAAAAAATTAAGAATTGCTGCTGCGATCAAGAATATTGGGATGCAACAGGCGGCGAATGAGGCTTTAGAGCAATATATTCAGGCAAACGGGGTGGAGCAATATGAAACAACGACACCTTAAAATGCCGTATAAGTTATTAGAGCTAAACATATCGAATCATGCAAAGTATGTATATATGGCATTGTTGCATTTTCGCAATAAGACAAGTAAGAAAATAAAAGTTTCACTGGCAAAAGTATCGGAGGTAACTGGACTTAAAGGCCGGCAGTTAACAAATCACATTAATACGCTTATTCAATATAAAATTATATCGCGGAAGCAAAATAAACATATTAGTGGAGAATATTGCTGCAATATCTATACGATTTTGTGTGAGGAAACTTACTTTGCAGAAATACCTTGGGAAATTGCCTATAATGATGCGTTATCAGTCAATGCTAAAATTGGATATTGTATCATGAAGCGATTTACCGATTTAGACAAGAAAAATTTTATTTGCTACATGACGAAAAGCGAACTGGCTGAAAAGGTGGGATGCTCGGCTAATGAAATAGACAAGATAAAGCGAAATCTGAAAAATGTTGGATTAATTGAATATGAGCGTAATAGCAATAAAATAACATTGGTATATGAAGAAGCGTTAGAAGAGGAACTCAGTTGTGAAATCAAGCAAGTAGTCCGTAATAAAAATAAGGTGAGCCGGAATGAAAATCATTCGACTGTTTTTTAAAGATACAAAAAGCATAATAACTACATCTATAGAGGAAATTGCCAATGAATGTACGGATAAACCTAGTGAAATGGAAATAATGCGGGCACTTGAGGAAATGGAGGGGGATAATGAAATTGCGATTGTGCCAACACGTAAAGGATATTTATAAATCCATTTTACAGTAGGGGCACTTGCCAGAAAAAATGGCGAAATCAGCAGCGAAACGCTACAGGTGACACTTAAATCACGAGTAAAAAATTAGGCTTTTTCAGGATACTATAATAGTGACTTTTGACAGTGAATTGCCAGAGGTCAATTTTCTCATTTAAAATAGATTTATCTGGATCATATAAAAACTATCATAATTACATGAAATCACGATTATATTGAAGCTGGTGCGAAAAATAATAATTATATTAATAGCATGTAAGATATGACGAAAGTAACAGAAGTACATTCTGTTACTTTCACTAAATACCCACGAATATAGGCAGTATAAGGCTTTGTATAACATTTATACCAGTTTCCATACAGACCGTTTACGCTGAATGTAATACAATATATAATACCAATAAAAGGAAGTACATTGGCGGAAGGGGTGCTGATATGGAACTGGTGGAACCAATTCGAAACAAAAAGCAGATTGATGCTTTAAAAAAGTATTTACGAGGTCAGAATATCAGGGATTACTTGCTTTTCGTACTGGGGATTAATTCAGGACTTCGCATTTCCGATTTGCTCAAATTAACGGTGGAAGATGTGCAGGGACAGGATCGAATCAGTGTTAGGGAACAAAAAACTGGGAAGGCAAAAGATTTTCCTTTATCGGAAACCTGTAAAAAGGCCATTCATGAATATCTTAAAGCGACAGGAGTCAAGGCGGGTTATTTGTTTTCCGGTAGAAAAGGTACTCACCCAATAACTCGCATTCAGGCATATCGCATTTTAAATGAAGCTGCACAGCGTGTTGGCATCAAAGAAGCGATAGGGACTCACAGTTTACGAAAAACATTTGGTTATCATGCGTATCAAAATGGCATTGACATTACTCGTATCCAGAAATTGCTCAACCATTCAGCACCAAGTGTAACGTTGGCATATATTGGGATAACTAAAGAAGAACTAGACAATGTTTACATTTCATTAAATTTATAAAAACGTTTTGAACGATTTTATATGGGAGGGTTTCTATTGCTGACACAAAAGGAATATCAAGCATGGATTGAATATGTTAGGGAAAATCATTTTCCACTTTCAGATATTGTAGTTGATGATATAAATAACTGGCGTAATCGATCGGTACTGGCAAGGGCATTGGTAAGAGTTAAAAAATATGCACCTGCTATCGAACTATTTAAATCAATACTAGATGTTGAAATACATACTGAGGAGAAAGATTGCTTTAGGCTTTCAGAGGTAGAAGATAAAGTCTGGTGCTTACAAGAATTGGCACTCAGCGTATGGCGTACAATTGGAAATCGTAGCGAGGCATTAACGTATATGGAAGAAGCACTAACACTTATTGCAACATATCCAACACAGTTTAATTTCTTAGATCGATGTGAAGTCTGGCGAGAAATCCAGGGCTTTATTTTTTTTACGTCCAAAGGAAAAAACAGAAAATAGGTAGGAGGAGGCAATAAATTTATTATTAAATAAGCTATTTTTAGTGAAGTGGTGATGCAGAGAACTCTTTTAGACGCAAAAGAAGTGTAAAAGGTGTAAAAAATTCACTATAAGTGTACTTTTACACTTGGAAGTGTAATATATAAATCCATTACCCAACTGCTTACAGGTGTCTGTGGTGAACCTGAGGGAATGATTGATAGCCAGCTATTTTGTTGGCTGTTTTTTATTGCTTTCGATGTTCGCTTGTGAAAAAACAATTTATAATAATAAAAACAAACGGGTGTTTGTAGTTGGGGGATGATATGATGCAGAGAGACTATGAAGCGGAATATCTTGATTTGGGAAAACACATTGCATTTTATCGGGAAAAGAGAAACTTATCGCAAGAGCAATTAGCAAAACGGGTGGATTGCACTCCTATCTATATACGAAAAGTCGAAGGGCAGAATGTAGCAACTAAAACAACGTTGAGTGATGTATGGGCAGTGAAGAAACTAGATTTTCTCTTTTCGATTGCTGATGCCTTGCAAATGGATGTAATTGCGTTTTTTAAGCCAATGACAGAAGAATACTTTCAAGAATATCGGCGGGATCACTAATGTTTACTGCGAAGCGATATGCGACAAGAGGAATTACGGAGAAACTGGGGCTAGATTTACAGCTCTTACTCTGGTCATTAATTGATAGAAGGAAAAAGACCGGAATTGAAGTGGATTATTTGCAGGTCTTTGAGCTATCTGTTATACAAAAAAATGGCGTTGCTATACAAAGTGTTATACATAAACAGGAAATTCCGCCAGCAAATGATATTTATTATTTTCCGTTATTGGTCGAAGAGCGAGTACAGGGTACAGTGTGGGCGATGGATAGTGAAGAATATTGCATGATGCTATTACCAGAGGAGTATTAGGATTACCTCTGTCAGGATGTTGACAGAGGTTCTACTTGATTCAATATACAAACAAAGGGAACTCTTGCTAAAAAACGTACTAATTTGGCAGGAGTTTTTTCTTTTTGTAGAAATTTATAAATAAGGGATATAATATCTTCTTTGTTGAAGGAGTACACAATGACTAACTTTTTTGAATTTGAAAACTGGCAATGCGAGCTACTTGAAAAACGGAAAAGAATACGAAATGATAATTTATCTAAATATGCTACAAAAGATTCGGATTTTATAATAAAATATCCACACAAAAATTCTGAAGATTATTGTAGGTCAAATTTTACGATTGATGTTGATCGAATATTACATAATATATTTTATAATCGTTATACGGATAAGACTCAAGTTTTTTCTTTTTATAAAAATGATGATATTACTCGAAGAAGTTTGCATGTTCAACTAGTGTCACGTATTGCTAGAACAATTGGACAATCACTGAACTTAAATTTGGACTTAATTGAGGCAATTGCTATAGGGCATGATATAGGACATACTCCATTTGGACATGTTGGAGAAAAGTATTTGAATGAAAAATATAATGAAAAAACAAGTCGATTTTTTAATCATAATGTTCATAGTGTTCGAGTTTTGCAAACTATTACTAATAGCAACTTAAGCTTGCAAACTTTAGATGGAATACTTTGTCATAACGGAGAAAAAGCTTTTTCTCATTACCAACCTATACTAATTTATGATTTCGATGAATTTGATAGGAAGATAGAAGCTTGTTACACAAACAAGGAAGAAATCGCAAAGTTAATACCATGTACGCTTGAAGGATGCGTAGTTAGAATTAGCGATATGATTGCCTACGTTGGAAAAGATAGACAAGATGCAGCTCGCACTAGAAAATATCATAAAGATACGTTTAAGTATAATGCTGTATTGGGGACAAGCAATAGCGAGATTATAAGAAATATGATTACAAATGTTGTGAAAAATAGTTTGGATCAAAATTTTCTTAAGATCAATGATGAAGTTTATGAGGATTTTCGTAAATTAAAGGAAGAAAATGATAAACTAATATATCGTGATCCGGAAGTTAATGATGAATATGATAACAAAATTAAGCCAATGATGTT
Source organism: Veillonellales bacterium (assembly GCA_039680175.1). Classification (NCBI taxonomy): domain Bacteria; kingdom Bacillati; phylum Bacillota; class Negativicutes; order Veillonellales; species Veillonellales bacterium. The sequence goes on from JBDKTO010000025.1 coordinate 73,759, forward strand.
CAATTTATATGAAGAGCTATTAAATGATATAAATGAAAAGAATTATGAGTCACCAATATTCAAGCATCATATTAATTATTCAATTTTGTATAATTTTTATAGAAATAGAGAACGGGGTTATTTACAAATTGAACCTAATGATGTTGTTGTAGATTATATTGCAGGTATGACGGATGATTATTTTATTGACTTATACTCATTTCTATTTTCCGAAAGCAAACTAACTGTAAAATATAAGTCATACTTTGAAGATTACATAAATTGAGAAAAGCTTATATAAAAAAGGTTTGGATTGCATAAGAAGCACCTAAAATTACAACCTTTGTCAGCAATTTGACAGAGGTTCATTTTTTTGCATAAAAATAGCCTGAACCGTTTACGCAGGGTGGGATAGAGGATACGATAAATACAGGTAAGTTTACATAATTAGAAGGTGAATGCGTGAAGAACGTAAAAGCAATAACTCCGAGATGTGGTATATGTGGCAAATTGTATTCATTAAAGAATGATGACGGCTCTGGCTTATGTATGTCGTGTAGACCAGAACATAGCCAGTCGATTCTAACGATGAGACATAGATTAAAAAGAAAAATAGTGATGGAGGTAGGTAAAACCATGGTCGATGATTTTGACAGAGAAGAACTGAAAGCCTATGAGGTAGAAGCGGTACAGGAAGTACAAGAAACAGAAGCGGTACAAGAAAACATCGATGCTTCTATTTCTATTGGCGATGCTGCTGAAACTCAAGAAGTCGAGAAAAAAGAATTAAAAATCGAAGACATCATTGAGCCAGGACGGTATGGGATTAGCAACAGCCAAATGATTCCGGCGATGAAAAAAGCCATTGCGGAAGGTTCAATTGAGAAATTGGCATTACTGAAAAACTCCTATCTCTATACTTTTGACCGATCCATACGCTATTTAAAGAAAACAGAACGTGAGTTTATCGCCAAGAACAACATTTAGAGTGATTTTGAAAAATAAATGCTAACATTTGAGGCCCTTTTCAGTTAGATACTTCAAAAACTGAGAGGGGTCACATTTTTATGCAACTACAAATTATTGTTAAAGAAAAAAATAAGCCATCCAGAAAGGCATTACAAGCATTTAATCAATCTGTTTTTGAAGTGGTCAAACGGCATCAACAAAATGGAGAACAAATTGAGGAAGGAGTAACTTCTAATGAATAAAAAACAGGGTGATATTAAACATGTGGCAATCTATTTACGGAAGTCCAGGGATGAAGGAGAGTACGATGATGTGCTCTCCAAACATCGTGATACGTTAACAGCCATTGCAAAAACTCAAAATTGGACATATCGATGCTATGAAGAGATTGGCTCAGGTGAAAGTATCGCCAAACGCCAAAAGATGCAACAGCTATTAACTCATGTGGATGAAGGATATTATGATGGCGTACTTGTTATGGATATTGACCGCTTAGGTCGTGGGGAACATGCTGATTGGGCTAAAATATGCGAAGCATTTCTTTATTCAGATACCTATGTTATCACGCCACAAAAGGTATATGACTTATCCGAAGAACAGGATGAAATGTTTTTTGATTTCCAGGCAATATTTGCTAAGATGGAATACAAAATGATTAAAAAACGAATGAAACAGGGTAAAGTGGCGGGTGCTAAAAAAGGAATGTGGACGAATGGCAGACCGCCATATCCATATGTATATAATCCCAAGAATAGACAGGTTGAAGTCGATGAAGAAAAACGGAAAATATACCGGATGATTATTGATAAATTCCTGAGTGGTATTAGCGCACAAAAATTATCGGAATGGCTGAACCGCTGTAAAATTGCCCCACCCTATGCAGGAACCCGCAATAAGCATGGCTGGTCAAATAATAGTGTAGTTCGGTTATTAATTAATGAAATTCATCTAGGGTACGTCATTTATGGTAAGACGCGTAATATTCGTGGCTCAGTTAAGCTGGTAGAAAAAGAAGATTGGATTAAGGTCAAAGGGACTCATGAACCGTTAAAGACGGAAGAAGAGCATGAATTGATAGTAATGAAGATTGCTCAAAACAATATTATTCCGAAGAAAACCCGCAATGGAATGTTGCCATTATCGGGACTGATATATTGTGCTAAATGTGGTCATGCTATGCAATTTGTCCGTTCGAAAAGAAAAGAGGGAAGCTATTGGACGGCGATATGCAAGTATGTTCATCCTGACGGAACGAGATGCAGTCAAAAAGGGAGAAAATTAGATGTTGCTTTTTATCATGCATTATATAGCACGATTACCAAAATTGATGAAGAAACGGTCGAGATGATTGATGAAACCAATGGACAGTATGTTGAAATAGAAGCATTATTGGAAGTGCGACAAAAAGAACTAAAGCAGGCAGAACAGGCAATAGAAAAACTATTTGAGTTGTATGAAGAGGGGACGATATCAAAACAACGGTTTTCAGATCGAATCGCCATTTATGATAACAACAAGAAAGAGGCGCAGGAGGATATTGAAAAATATCGCCAGATATTGGCTGCTAACAATGATATAGTGACGCTGGATAGCATTCAAGATAAAGTGAGCGAGTTTAAAGAGTCATGGAGTAAGGCGGCAACGGCAAGTGAGAAGAATAAGGCTTATAGGCTGTTGATTGATAAGATTGTATATGACAGGGAAGAAAATGGGGTGACGTTGGAAGTTTTGTATAAATAAATTGATATGAGTAATAAAAAGGGAACTCCTGCTAAATTTTGTATTAATTTGGCAGGAGTTTCCTTTGTTTGCATGGAAATTTATTAATTAGAAGATTAGAATAGTGAGAAAATGATTAACTGAATTTGTCCGCGCTAATATTGATTCATGATGAGTTGTCAAAAGGAAAAATAACACTAAATTTCGCATTTTTATTCTCCACTTTGTACACGATACAACGGAGGTTATGTAATGGAAGAAAAAGCTCAAGAAATTATAAGGTTTTGTAATAGCTGTTATTATGTTGGTGGTAACGATTGGCTAAAAGAGTTTTGTGAAAAAAAGGATACTGAAGAATGCATGCTCTGTATTAATTTTAAAGATAAATTAAAAGAATATGAGGAAATAAAGGACAAAATACGTATTCATTTACAAAATTATTTACAGTTAGACAATGTGAGCTTCCTTTTTGGAACAGGAGCATCATTACATTTAGGAACTACATCTATTAGACGTTTCCCCAAAGCAATAGAGGACAAGATTAATGGCGATGACTCGATTTCAGACTTATTTAAAGAGTTAATCAAGCAGTATCAGAAAAGTGAAGAGATAAGACGAAACAAGAGTGAGATTGATGTTCCACTAGAGGATTTCTTGAATTTTTTACTTGCGTTACAATATATTGGTGAGAAATCTAAGGACATGGGGATGGGAAAACCGTGGAAAACTGAACAGTTAAGTACTCTAATAATAACTATTAAGCAGGCATTATTCACTCTTTGCGATTTGGACGATATAAAAGAAAACTGGTTTACCAGTAACCCCGAGAACACTGAATTTATATTAGAGATGGAATCATACGGAAAGTACTGTTATCATAAGCGATTTATTAAGTCTTTATTGCAACGACCGCTAAATTTACGGAGAGCGAATATATTTACGACTAACTATGACTTAGCATTTGAGAATGCTTTTGATGAATTGGGAGTTTACTACATAGATGGATTCTTCGGATTTCATAAAAGGGCATTTAGACCCGAGAGTTATGATTATGACTTATATTATCCTGGGACAGCAACAGAAGGAAAAGTAAGACGAACGGAACGAGTAATTAGATATTTTAAACTTCATGGTTCTATAACTTGGGTTAATGATGAGGCATCGGAGTTCAACCAGTATGGTCTAGTCGAAAAGCCGATTGAGATAATCAGGGATAAGCCTGAATTAACTGGGAACCTGATGATTTATCCTACATCTCACAAAAAAGGATATACACTTGATTTCCCGTATTCCGAGTTATTTAGGCAGTTTGCCACAACCATAACTCAGCCCCAGTCAGTGCTCTTTTGTATTGGTTATAGCTTCTATGACGAACATATAAATGATATTATAAAGCAAGCATTAGCAATCCCGAGCTTTACGCTTGTTATAGTGGATTGGGACGGAACGGTCAATGAAGAAATTAAGAAGTTGAAAAACTTATGCGATCCGAGAATTATTATCTTAGAGGGGGAGTATTTAGGAGACTTCAAGATTTTTGCGAAAGACATAATGCCGAACTTCCACGATATAGACATAAGGGAGAAAGTAGTTACAACCCTTAAGAAGTTATATCGTAGAGAAGCTAAAGAGGATGAGGAATAATATGTTTGATAGAAATATTGGGAGGGTCGTTAGTGTAGATAGCTTCAGGATAATTATTGAGCTAGAGAAGGATATTAAAACTTTATATAAAAGCGGCTATCAAGACATCTATGAAATCGCTCGAATAAATTCGTATATAATTCTTCCTGTTGGTGCTGACAAAATTGTAGCTTTAATCACCAAGGTAAAAATCAACGATGAAACAGAAATTGAAGCTACAACCGGGGCTATATCTCTACCTAAGGCTAGGCGGTTTATAGTTGCCACTATGATAGGAACTATAGACGGTTCGGGGAAGTTTTTGCAAGGAGTCTATAATTTTCCTATATTGGACAACCCTGTTTGGTATGTGATGAAAGAAGACTTAGAATTGATTTTTGACCAGAGGTTCAAAGGCGAAAACATAGATTTCAAAAAGGATTACTTTCTGTCGATTGGTACTTCACCAGTATTTTCAGGATTTAAAATAAAAATTAACCCAGATAAGTTCTTCAGTAAGCACGCCGCTATTTTGGGTAATACAGGTTCTGGTAAGTCATGCACGATTAGTACGATATTTCAATCAATTTTTCAAGGTAGCTATAAATCTGATGGTGTGGAGAAGAAAGCTTCGAACGCTCACATTATCATTTTTGATACGAATGGAGAATATAAAAAGGCGTTTCAATTTTTGAATAAGGAAATAAGAGCTAGGGTAAATACGTTTACAATTGGTAAGGATGGACTAAAAGTCCCTTATTGGTTCATGAACTACAATGATTTTGATTATTTATTTACTCCCTCGGAACAAACGCAGGCTCCAATATTAAAAAAAGCTATTTCTCTTGCTAGGATAGGTGAGAAATCTGCGGAAGAGAGTGCTTCAGTTTTAGATGAGCCAATTATAAGTAAAATAAGCCAATTGCGAGAATGTCTACAAAAAAATGACTTTACGCTATTTGCTTTTTTGAAAAATAGATTAGCCGATATTATAGAAGCTACAGGAAAAAATGACAACCAGTATGTTCAGGCAATTCACCAGATATTAGCGACATCCTTAGCAACCGAGGCCCAAAAACTTAGCTTCAATAAGATGGGGTATCATTGTGGTGGCGATATCGCCTTAACCGTTATTATTGAAGTGATTAAAGTAATAGACGAAAATCTTAATCAACTATTGGTAGAAACTGGCGGAAAGGGTCTTTCCAATGATTGTGACATAGATGTTCCGAAGTATTTTAGCTATCAACAACTATTTGTGAATTGTATCGATGCTGCTATAAATGAAATTGGGGTTTCGCATTCTAAATATCAAGAGTATTTGTCTAGTCTTAGATTGAGACTCTCTAGTTACTATTCAGATGAACGAGTTAGTATTCCGTTCATGATGAGAGAAAGTGAATTTCCATACGCACTTTCAAGCTTTTTACAATATATCACTGGTATACTAACTGATTCTATGGGTGGCAATATTTTCACTAATTACCGACATAATCAAGACGGAAAAGAATTCATAAATGTCAGTCAGCCCAATAATATTAGCCAAGTGACAATTCTAGATATGTCTTTGTTACCTTATGAAGTACTTGAAAACATGACTGGATTGATTGGCCGATTAATAATCGAATTTCTACAACGGATTGAAAAAGTTGATGAATATAAAGATAAACGAGGGCAATTTCCTGTCGTTTTAGTCTTGGAAGAAGCGCAGAATTACATTCCTGAAATTAATCAAAATAAAGATAGAGTATCTATCTCAAAAAGAGTTTTTGAAAGAATTGCAAGAGAAGGTCGAAAGTACGGATTGTCATTAATTATTTCTTCGCAAAGACCTTCGGAGCTATCAAAAACGGTCTTGTCTCAATGCAATACGTTCATCGTACATCGTCTTCAAAATCCTGAAGACCAAAAATATGTACGCGAATTAGTTTCTTCCGCAAATGAGGATATATTAAATCAGTTACCAATACTTCCTCAGCAGCATGCAATCATAATGGGCGATGCTGTTAGAAGTCCTGTACAGGTAAGAATGTTTGATACAAATCCCAAGCCTGATAGTGATGACCCTAATTTCTTTGATAACTGGATTAACGGAAAAGCTGACGATATTGACTTTGAAAAGGTAGCACGGAGATGGTTAGATAAGGAAGAATGAAATAGTTTTGAGTTAGAAAGGGGAAATGGATAACACGATGTATATGACATTTAGATGATTTGGAATATGTTTCTCTTAGAAGAAATTTGATGGTATGTTAGCGAGCGAGCAGAATAAGGCTTATAGGTTATTGATTGATAGGATTGTATATGACAGGGAAGATAATGGGGTGACGCTGGAGGTTTTGTACAAATAAGGTCTGGATAAGATAATAATAGGAAACTCCTGCTAAAATTTGTATTATTTTGGCAGGAATTTTACTTTTTTATGGGAAATATTACATTAGGGGAAATGAAATTATGTGGGACTGAATCAATGGGAAGAACCATTCCATGCGATTCTGGTATGTATTTATTGATTCAAATTTAAAAATCGAGATTGTAACTGTTTAGCTATGTGCTAAGGAGGAATATAATATGGATGCAATTCCATTAAAACAGCCGTCCAAACCCATAAATGCGAGTGTGGTCTTTGACTCAAGCGTTGATCCGTTGGTTCGTCTTAGAACAATTTCAGAAGATGAATTTGAGGACATTACTTGCGAATGGGCATATAGCTGCTTATCAGAAAGAGAAGAATACTTTGATGTTGTTCAATTGGGTGGTTCACGAGATTCTGGAAGAGACTTGGTTGCTTATTTGGACCAAACAAAGTTGAATTTTGATATTTTTCAATGTAAAAGGTATAAAGATCCTCTAACTCCAGGTGTATATATGACAGAATTCGGAAAATTATGTTATTATACGTTCATCCAAGAGTATAGGATACCCAGAAAATATTTTATTGTCGCGAGTTATGGAATTGGGCAAAGTCTAAGGAAATTAGTTGAAAATCCAGAAACAATTAACGATGTGTTAATTAGAAATTGGAATGCATGTTGTGCAAAAAAGAAAAAGATCACAGATAAAGGAGTACCATTGACTCCTGAACTGAAAACATATATAGAGCAATTTGATTTTTCGATTATTTCCGAAGTTTCGCCAGTTAGATTAATAGAAGAGTTTTCGTCAACTCCGTGGTTTAAATATCATTTTGGTGGAGGATTAAAGAAACGTCCTATTGTGCAACAACCACCGGAGCAGGTTGGTGTTGAAGAACAAACTATGCCATATGTGCAACAATTATTATCTGTATATGGTGGACATGCAAAAGAAGATATTCCAACAATTGAAGTCCTGAAAAATAAAAAACAGTTACATTCACATTTTAAGAGACAACGTGCTTGTTTTTATTCAGCTCAATCGTTAAAAAGGTTTGCTCGTGATGAACTAATCAATGATGATGCTTATTTGCAAATAAAAACAGATATATATCATGGAGTTGTTGACATATGTGAAAAATCGTATGAAGATAGTTTTGATCGTGTTAATGGTACTATTAACAAAGCACAGTTACTTTCAGTTGCTAATGAAGAATTGAAAAACGTTAGCATAATGGATAAAAGCGGGATTTGTCATGAACTTGTTAACGATGAGGAGCTGAAATGGATTTATGATAAAGATAAATAATGTTCATGTTTTTAATACTCCAGAAGAAATTGGTGTCAGAATATTGTTTGTTTTGTCAGAATGCCAACATAAAATGAGCTTACAAAGACTGATGTATTATGATTATCTTTCACTGCATCTTAGCGATATTAATGCTGAATATATAAGTTTACATCCTTCTAATCCTCATCATTCTTCTGAAATAGCTGTTAAACGCGAAATTATTAGAGATGGCATTAACCTTATGATCAATAGAGGACTCATGAATGTTAGGTATACAAGGCAAGGAATATTCTATGAAAGAAATCAAATAACGGATAACTTTACAAAGATGTTTGATAGTAGTTACTCCAGTCAATATAAAGCTAACATATCAATAATAAAGCAGAAATTTTTAAGCTTTTCGGATAACGCTTTGTATAAATTTGTTTCTGATAATATAGGTAATTGGGCGGGAGAGTTTGAACAAGAACGCTTCGTAAGGACTGATTTTAATGATTAACTATGGATTTAATTTGAAAAAATTAGTTGTCAGAGGTGAGGGAAAAAAAGATGCTATCTTGACTTTTGATAAAGGACTAAATGTTGTGGCTGGTGCATCAGATACAGGTAAATCCTTTGCGTTCGAATGTATTAACTATGTTTTAGGAGCAAGGGATATACCATCTAAACCAAATGAAGCTAATGGATATGATATGGTTTTTCTGGAAATCGAAAATAATGGAAATAAACAGATTTCGACGTTGCAGCGTAGTTTAAATGAGATGGAAAAAAGTAAAATCTATCATATATTTTCTGATATTGATAACATCAGAAACGGCAATACTGAAATATTATCAAGTAAACATAATGCTAAAAACAGTATATCTAAGTTGCTTCTTGATTTATGCAACTGTAAATATGAAAATGTGTTATCGTCTGCTTCGAAAGGTAAAACCAGATCTTTTTCTTTTAGGGATTTTGTACATCTTACTATGCTAAATGAAACTAAAGTTGTTGGAAAAAATTCTCCAGTATATACATCCGATAGTAAAAAAGATCCTTCTAGAACTTCAGAGGCAACCGCCTTTCATACGTTGATTAGAGGTAATGATTATAAAAAATCTAATATTACTGAAAATCCAGAAATAGCTAGGGCTAAACTTAGAGGACAGATTGAAGAATTATATACTCTATGTGATACATTAAGACAAGAAATTAGCGATAGTATGCAGTATACTCACGGGAAAAATTATGACGACGTAAATTATAGCATAAACCATTTAAAGGCTATTGTTGAAGAAAAGAAAAAAATAATTGCAGTAGAAGAAAAAATATACCAAACCCTTAAGAATGAATGTTGTGCATTGTCAGAAAAGAAAGAACGCATTGAAGAAAATGCTAAGAAGTTTAATTTGCTTAAAAAAAATTATAATTCTGATATTGAACGCTTGGAATTCATTGAAGAAGCACATTGTTATACAGATCAGCTAGTCAGTATAAAATGTCCAATATGTCACTCATCAAACGAATTTTATAATGATATGGTATTGGCGGATAAATCAGTGTATTATATAGCTTTGGAAAAAGAAAAGAAAAAATTGAGTATGCAGTTATCGGATTTGCAGGATACCATAAATGATTTTTATAATGATATTATAATTCTGGATAAAGAAATTGAAAGTAAACAAAGTGAAATAGCGGCATCAGAACAGCGTATGACAACGGAACTAGCCCCGATTGTTACCAAGACGTTAGATGAATTAAAGCATCTTTTTGATATAAAAGAGTTCTTTATTAAAATTAATAACAATCGAGAGAGACTAGAATCGTTAAATAAGCGTATTAATGATCTTAATGACAAAATATCCACCCCGAAAACATCTGGTAATGTCACTGAAATAGAGCAGCTTCCAATGAAGTTGCTAGAAGCACTTTGTGATAACATACAAAATCTCTTATCTGAATGGAATTTTGAAAAATTAAATGTGAAATTTGATTTGTACAAAAATGATGTAATTGTTGGAGATAAAGAAAAATCTTCTTTTGGGAAAGGCGCTCGTGCGGTTATTAACACAGCTTTTATTATAGCTGCTATGCAATACTGCCTTAACAGAAATTTGCCACATCCTACATTTATCATAGTAGATTCACCATTAACTACTTATAAAGAAAAAGATAAGAAACAAGGAGAGATTAATGAGGAAGTTATAGATAATGTAAAACGGTCATTTTTCGAAAACTTATCAAAAATAAATAATGATTGTCAAATAATTATTTTTGATAATGTTGTTCCTCCAAAATCAGTTTCAAATATAAATTATCATCATTTTACTGGGAATGATGACATAGATAGGACCGGATTTATTCCTAAAAACTAAACTATGGGAGAAACTCATTTTAGAGAATGTACAATAATTGTGTTTCTGATTTCGGCATAATATTTAGTTTTAAACCTGCATGGACGAATTTTCCATGCAGGTTTTTTCTTATAAAGGGCAATCTAACCATATAAATTATTGGGAGGAATAGTCATGGAAAACAAGCCCTATTACGATCCGAAGACCAAGAATCACGATGTTAACAGTCGTAATACCAACAAGCCTAATCGCCTAATCCACGAAAAGAGTCCATATTTACTCCAGCATGCTTATAATCCAGTAGATTGGTATCCTTGGGGTGAAGAAGCATTTCAGAAAGCACAGAGGGAGAGTAAGGCTGTGTTTTTGTCCGTGGGCTATTCGTAGTGAAGCTAAAAATGAGTAAAGGATGTTACTTTTACCGACATGCCATTGGTGTCATGTTATGGAGCGGGAGTCATTTGAGGATGAGGAAGTTGCGGCCGTGTTGAACCGTGATTTTGTTTCCATTAAGGTAGACCGTGAGGAACGTCCGGATGTGGATCATATCTATATGTCTGTTTGTCAGGCAATGACCGGGCAGGGAGGGTGGCCTTTAACAATCGTTATGACTCCTGAGAAAAAGCCCTTTTTTGCCGGTACTTATTTTCCTAAAAGCAGCAAATGGGGCAGACCGGGGTTGCTGAATGTTTTATCTGCGATACAGGAACGCTGGCGCGATCATCGGCAAAGTATTTTAGATCTTGGGGAAGAAATTGCTGGCATTTTACGCAAGCAGGAGCAAAAGCCGCGTCAAGGTCAATTATCTCCTAAAATTGTGGAGGATGCTTTTCGGCAATTGGAAGATAGTTTTGAAGTACAATACGGCGGTTTTAGTCCGGCCCCTAAGTTCCCCGCACCGCATAGTATGATGTTCTTATTGCGGTATTGGCATCGGACAGGAAATCCTAAGGCGTTGGCAATGGTAGAAAAAACGCTGCAAGCTATGCAGCAGGGTGGGATTTACGATCACCTGGGATATGGTTTTGCCAGATATTCGACGGATGAAAAGTGGTTGGTGCCTCATTTCGAAAAAATGTTATATGATAATGCCCTGTTGTGCTGCACGTATTTAGAAGCCTATCAGTGTACCGGCAAATCATACTATGCCAGGATAGCCGATGAAATATTAACTTATGTGCTGCGGGATATGACCGATGGGCGGGGAGGTTTCTATTCGGCGGAAGATGCCGATTCGGAAGGAGAAGAAGGAAAGTTTTACGTTTTCACCAGAGAAGAAATTATGAGTGTCTTAGGCGGAGAGTCAGGAAAAATATTTTCCGACTATTATCATGTTACTCTTCAAGGCAATTTTGAGCATGGAACCAATATCTTAAATACAATTGACCGGAACACCGGCGATTTTGCCGCTCAAGTCGGAATGAGTGAGACCGAATGCAATCAGCTATTATGTGATGGACGGGCGAAACTGTTCCAATATCGTGAACAGCGGGTTCATCCCTACAAGGATGACAAAATATTGACTGCCTGGAATGGATTGATGATTGCAGCATTTGCCAAGGCAGGCCGGATACTTGATTCGGCTGCTTATGCTGAAGCGGCGCAGCGCGGACTTGAATTCATCATGGACAAGCTTATTGATGGAGAGGGGCGGCTGCTTGCCCGGTTTCGTCAAGGGGAAGCGGTTCATCCGGCCTATTTGGACGACTATGCTTTTTTATTATGGGCGTCATTGGAATTGTATGAGACTGTATTTTCACCGGCTTATCTGAAATGGGCTTTGGAATTGAGTGCTGAAGTGAAACGATTATTCTGGGATGAAGCGAATGGAGGATTTTTCTTCTATGGAGATGATGGGGAGCAATTGATTTCCCGGCCGAAAGAATTGTATGATGGCGCTATTCCGTCAGGAAATTCTGTTGCGGCCCTGGCATTATTAAAGCTGGCGCGAATGACAGAAAACAAGGAACTGATGGATATGGCGGCTCAGCAAATTCGGGCCTTCTCGGCAGAAGCAGGCAAGTATCCGAAAGCTTTTACCTTTTTTATGATGGCACTGGAATATTATTGGGCGCCATATAAAAAGATTGTTATCGCCGGGTCGAAGGATTCCGCTAATACCTGGACGATGCTGACAAGTCCGGGACGGTATTTCTCGCCCAATACCAGCGTGATTTATCATGATACAGACCAACCGGAATTGCTTAGTGCTATATTGCCGGACGTAAGTCAGCAGCCGGCATTAGAAGGCAGGCCGACTGCCTATATTTGCGAAAATTTTACCTGCCGAGCCCCTGTGACTGATATTAGCCGTTATCTGCAGGATCTACAGCAGACCGCAAACGCCAATTTTGCACAATAAATATATTGGTTAAAAATAAAATAAATAACAAATGCCCCGAAGTTCAGATAATAAACTTCGGGGCATTTGTTATTGTGTGTAACATGAATTTGATGGCATGTTCGTAATAGACACACACCATAAAAAGCGCAAGAACTTATTAATGGCCGCAGCAATTCTTAAACTTTTTACCGCTGCCGCAGGGACACAAGTCGTTACGGCCTATGCCGCCTGATATTTTTTCTTCGATCTCTCTTTCCAAAGCATCCTTTTTATCAATTACCGGTGCAAGAATTTCGCAGATAGCCATGGCACTTTTACCGGCCTCAGTAAGTGCGTCGGCTTGCTGCCAAATTTTTTTATTTATGTTGATATACTCGAGAACAAGTGGATGTTCTATTAATGGTTTTAGCATACTGTCTATTGGCTTGCCTTCAAATTTTGTCTTGTTGTCAATAATAAATAGCAGATTCTCTCCTCTTCCCCGAGGCGTAACATCCACCAGCTGCCCGTCGTCATTTACCCATACGGCCCAGAATTCAGCTTCGAGCATAACGTCCGGCCATTCCCAGATGGCCCAGCCGAATTGGAAGCTGCCACCGTCCTTTAACATCTTGAGGGCAACCATTTCGACGCAGTCTGCATCACTTGCAACCACCGTTTTATTATCTACAGGTATATAAACAGGCTGCTCGCCGGGATTAATTTCATAGCAAAGCTTTTCAATTTCTTTGGTCAGCTTTTTTGGTACTCTAATCTTCATGTGTTCCTCCCAATAGTATAATAGGCTTATTATAACAGCAAAAAGGCGGAAAGGAAATAAACCTGCTTAGAATTAGCTTAAGAAATAATTTTTGCAGGATAAACAAAGAATAGTTATAGGCTTCCTGAAATATATAATGGAGGTGGGTATTTATGGGAAAAGTTATGTCGGAAGAAACAAAAGTAAAATTAGCCAATGACCTAGGTTTTGGCGATAAAGTAGCAGATGGTGACTGGTATGAAGTAACCATATAACCTTTTTTAACAGAATAGCTTTTGATATAACGGCAAATACTATACATAGGCTTCCAAAAATTATAGATGGAGGTGGCTAATGTATGGGTAAAGTAATGTCCGAAGAAACAAAACAGAAATTAGCAAATGATCTTGGATTTGGTGATAGAACGGCAGATGGTGATTGGAGTGATGTTACCACGGGTGAAGTTGGCTCGATGGTTAGAGAAGCTATCAGGCGTGGTGAACAGGCGATATCGGACGAAGCAAAGGTTAATGGTGCAGTTCATCAAAATGCTAAATAAATGAAAAAATGCCCTGAGTTTTTAAAAATTCAGGGCATTTTGTTGTCGCATGATGATGCTTTACGCAAAATGTTGTACTTGGCGTCGAATAATATCGTCAAAAAATGGACGCAGCGTTATCGGGATTAGGATATGGTTTTGAACCACTTAGCTATACTTTTTGAGGATCGTTACGCAGGTTAATTGCCCCTTTAAAGTGGGATTTCCCAGGCAAGACGGAAGCATTCACGCTTTCACGCTAACGCGTGCATACTTCTGTCCCGCCCAGGAAAGAGATAGAACAAGGGGCAATGAATAAAAATATTTTTAACAAAGTCACTATTTCTTGTCGTAAGGAAATTCAAGTTACACAAAATTATCCGCAGACCCAACTATTTAGTAAACGTTAAGTTTATAGATTTCCTTTTAGACCAATTTCTTTAGCATTCTCTCTCATACCAAGAATTGTTTCCTGAATCATATAATTGAGATCAGCATCTAAAAGTTTGCATCCTTTTTCAATTATTGATCGATTAACTCCCTCAGCAAAACTTGACTGCTTATATTTTTTCTTTACTGATTTAACTTCTAAATCCAGTATGCTTTTAGATGGTCGAACAAGACAAGCTGCTGTAATAAGTCCTGTTAATTCATCGATTGTATATAGTATTTTTTCCATTTTGTTTTGAGGTTCTATATCAGAACATATTCCGTAACCATGACTGCAAATGGCATGAATATATTCCTCAGCTATATCTCTAGCCCTCAATATCTCTGCTGCTTTTTGACAGTGTTCTTCAGGGTATTTTTCATAGTCCAAATCATGTAAAAGACCCACTATACCCCATTTTTCAACATCTTTGCCATCAATTTCCGCAAAATGCTTCATAACAGCTTCAACAGCAAGCGCATGTTTTTGTAATGCGGTGGTTTTAGTATATTCCGTTAATAGATCCCAAGCTTCCTGTCGTGTAAGTTCTTTGTCCATATTAATTCTCCCTTTTAAAATATAATTTGATATATTTTGATATATTATGTGACAAAAACAAATTGTACTAACATCATATAAATTATTGTACCTAAGAAAATACATGCTAAAGCATTTTTCTTCCAAAAATAAAAGATAAGTATACATAAAATTGAAAGTATCTCTGGTAACCCATAGGAGCCTGAAAAGAAAGACATATCTTTTAAACAATAAATTACTAATAAACCGATTACGGCGGAAGGTAATACTTTACCTAGATATTGGATGTAGGTTGGCGGTGTTTTATTTGCAGGAAACAGTATAAAAGGTAAAAATCTTGTAGTTACAGTTCCTAAGACAACCGTAATAATTATTAGGATGCTTTGCCCTAAAGTCATGGTCATTTTGCCATCGATCTACTTTCAGAATGATTTTTTAATATGGTAAGGTTCAATATTATAAGGATCATTGCCGGAATCATGAATTTGTTCGGTCCAAAAATCAATAAGCAAATAACTGAGGATAATATCCCGACGCAAGACGGTAAATGATTTTTTGATTCATTCCACTGGCTTAGAAAAATGACTACGAATAATGCAGTTAAAACAAAGTCAATCCCTTTTTTTCTTTCCCACATTTTACAAGTAATCCTACTCGTAACTTTGAAATGTTTCGTATAGAATTAGACCCTCATTCATCAAATGAATCTATTGGGCATTCGGAAAAATCTCAGGAATATATTTATGTTTCCAGCGGGGATCTGCTTTTAAAAACGAAGGGAAAAGAATACACACTATTAGAAGGGGATTCAATCTACTTTGATTCCTCTGTGCATCATGCTTATATTAATAAGCATGACAAGTTACTTACCTGTGTTATAATTAACTATTATCCTTAAAAGTGGGATAGTGGAGCAGTCATGGTCATCGTGATTTAAATAAAAAAGGGTTATGTGCGAACATATCACTGGAGCGACGTGACGACAGGCGAAGTCGGTTCGATGGTGAGAGAAGCCATCAAGCGCGGCAGCGAAGCTGTTGCAAAAGAAACGCAAGTTGAAAATGGTTTAGCACATCAGAACTGCAAAATAAATAAGAGCCAGAAAGTCTGTTTATTCTAGACTTTTTGGCTCTGTTTCTTTTTACAGTAACCTTGAAATCCAAGTTCTTATTAGTATAATTAAGGGGGTACACAATATAACATTGCATCGGAGCGGAATCAGGGTACTTTTACTCTGATTTTTGCGAGTGCCGATCTTATCGCCATTGCCGCTGTTTTATGGTAAAGTAATAGAGAGCTTTATTAGGGGGTGAACATGTGCTGAAACGGATTGTTGCATTGGTTATTGTATTAACGGTTACCGCCTCCAGCGTATTTGCCGCTTCGCCGTTAGAACGTGAGATCAATAACGATATCAGGGGATTTGATGGCCGGGTCGGAATTTATGCAAAAAATTTGCGAACCGGTAAGGTGATTGATTATCATAAAGATGAAATTTTTCCTACTGCTTCTACCAGTAAGCTGGTGGTGGCTCTTGCTGCTTATAAATATTTATACAACAGAGCGGATGGTGAGAAGAAGGAATTGTATGACTCTGATGTCAAATACATGCTGACAATCAGCGACAATGCTTCTTTTGATGAACTGCTGAGCGAAATTAGTTTGTATAAACCGGATGCCTTAAAAAAGGTGGCTCAGGATTTACGGCTCAAGCAGACGCAGATACATAGTGAGGAAGCTTTTCAGCGGTATCAATACCATAGTGTGACGACTCCCTATGAGATGTCTAAGGTGTTTGAAAATATTTACCGGGAGAAATATTTAGACAGAGAGAAGTCAAAGGTTCTAAAGGATGAGCTTGCCAATACCATTTTTCATGATGAAATACCCCGCTACATGCTGACGCCGGTAATGCATAAAGTCGGTGAGCTGGATGATGTATTATGTGATGTCGGTGTGGTAGACGATGGCAGAGATCCAATTTTGATTAGCGCCTACACTGTCACCGGCAATTCGGAACAATACGCCAGCGATTTTATCGCCGGGATATCGGCAAAACTTTATAATGCATTACGACGGAAATAATTAATTGGCGGGACTTATGGGGAGTTCTGCTTTTTTTTTTGTGCCTGAAGACCTATTTATCTTTAGGAAAAAGTGATTTAAAATAGAGACAGTCCCAGTACAGGCATGCGTATGTGTGGCGAGATAGAGGGGGTGGATAATTTGTCAGCAATAGAGAACATAATCCACAAGGCGGAAACACGGCATCAGCTTGCAAAGACTGAAATCGTTGTACTGTTAACAGATCAGGATAGCAGCGCCGCCTTATTTGCTGCAGCAGATCACGTCAGGCATCGGTATGTCGGCGATGAGGTTCACTTGCGGGGATTGATTGAATTTTCTAATATTTGTAAGCAAAATTGCTGTTATTGTGGCCTTAGGCGGGATAATGCAAAGATAAAACGCTACCGGCTGCAGCCGGATACGATAGTTGAGTTCGCGGCAAAGGCGAAATCTTATGGCTATAAAACAGTCGTACTGCAATCCGGTGAGGATATGTTTTATACTGTTCCGGTACTGGAACAGCTGATCAGAGAAATTAAAAAACTGGATTTGGCGATTACACTGAGTATTGGCGAAAAAACCCGCGAAGAATACAAAGCATACCGGGCTGCCGGTGCGGATCGGTATTTACTCCGGATTGAAACCACAGATGAAGCCTTATATCACTCGCTGCATCCGGGCATGAGCCTGGCGAATCGAAAACGCTGTCTGGAAGATTTAAAGGAGCTTGGCTACGAAGTAGGAACGGGCTGCCTTGTCGGCCTGCCGGGACAGACGATGGAATCTTTGGCCGGGGATATCCTTTTTTTTCAAGAAATTGCGGCGGATATGATAGGATTAGGACCTTTTATTCCCAATCAGGATACACCGCTGCATGATCAGCCGGGAGGTTCTTTTGAGATCAGCTTAAAAGTGATGGCAATTACCAGGCTCTTGATGCCTGATATCAATATTCCGGCAACGACGGCTATGGAGACGCTGAATAGTCAGGGACGCATGATTGCGTTGCAAAGCGGCGCCAACGTGGTTATGCCAAACGTAACGGAAGGAGAATATCGCCGGCTGTATGCTTTGTACCCCGGGAAAATTTGCCTGAATGATACTCCGGCTCGCTGCCGCAGCTGCATTGGCGGTAAAATTCGCAGTATCGGGCGTACCATATCCCAGGGATATGGCGGCCATAAGAAGGCAGGGGTGTGAATGCCGATAGGTTATTTTTAGCTCTGCTGATTTATCAGCCGGAGCACTTCGTTTTGCAGGTCATGCTGCGTCAAGAAGTGGTAATTCGCTGTTTCCATGAATAGGTAGACAAAATTACCCTAAAAGTGCTAAAATTCTAATATAGTTCCACCTGATGTTTTTAAATAAAATCGTGCAATAAATTGTTTTTTATTGAATCTAGATTAGACAGTAGGGGGCCTGGAGATTGGAAAAATCCACAGTAATCGGCGTTGTGCTTGGATTTTCGGCGGTCGGTTTTGGCATGGCTCTTAAGGGAGCTAGTATGTCGGTACTGATTAATCCGGCAGCATTTTTGATTATTATTGCCGGAACAGCAGCTTGTTTGTTTAATGGTTTTCCCATGGAGCAGCTAAAGCCATTTCCTAGTTTGGTCAAGGAATTGTTCAAAAAGAAAGAGTTAGTATCTAAAACGGAGCTGTTGCCGCTGTTTGTAGAACTATCCCAAACTGCCCGCCGGGAAGGCATTTTGGCTTTGGAAAGCCGGGTGGAGGAAATTCGCGATCCGTTTTTGAAGAATGGTCTAAGTATGGTTATCGACGGCTTGGATCCCGAATTTGTCGGCGATGTATTGGATGCTGAAATTGAAAGTATGGAAGAACGTCATCGCAATGGTGTCCTTATTTTTTCCCAGGCAGGCACATATGCGCCGACTCTGGGAGTGCTGGGTGCGGTTGTTGGTTTAATCGCGGCCTTGGGCAATCTGGATGATATCGAAAAACTGGGCCATTCGATTGCGGCGGCATTTGTGGCTACCTTGCTGGGTATATTCACCGGATATGTAATTTGGCATCCCTTTGCCAATAAATTAAAACTGCTGTCCAAGAAAGAAGCGGAAATCAAAAAAATGATGATCGAAGGAATTTTATCCCTTCAGGCCGGTGATTCACCGACTGCGATTGAAGCCAAGCTGCTGGTATTTATTCCTTTGAAGGAGCGTGCGCAATTAAAGCCTAAAACGGAGGAACCCTAATGGCAAAACGGAAGCATCATGGCAAACCGCCCGAAGAGCATATGGATGAGACATGGCTGGTACCTTATTCTGATATTTTGACACTTTTGCTGGCTTTGTTTATTGTTTTGTTTGCATCGGCTCAGGTTGACCAAAAAAAGTTTGACCAGATTCGAATGTCTTTTAGCAACACTTTCGGCAGCGGCAGTCCGGCGGTATTGGACAGCTATCGGATAGCGCCGGAGACTCCTGATGTCAAACCCCCGGATTCGTCGCAAGACAGTTTTACGGAGAGCGGAGAAGAGGCAGCTATGAGGGAGACTGTGCAGCTGTCGGAGGTTAAAAAAAAGATTGATAGATACATTGACGAGAACAATCTCACTGGTGATCTGCAAACCGCATTAACAGAGGATGGGCTGATGGTTCGCATTAAGGATACGGCGTTATTTCCCTCCGGCAGTGCCGAACTTTTGCCTGAATCTCAGCGCTTGGCTGCCGTGGTGGCGAAGATGCTGGTACCATTACAGCAGAAAGTGACTATCTCCGGACATACCGATAATGTGCCGATCAATACGCGGGAGTTCCCTTCTAATTGGGAATTGAGTTCCCAGCGGGCAGTCAATTTTATGAAATTTATTCTGGCTCAGGAAAAAAGTTTGCAGCCGGAACGTTTCAGTGCAACCGGTTATGGGGAGTTTCGACCGATTATGGCAAATGATACGGCTGAGGGAAAGGCAAAAAACAGGCGGGTGGAGGTACTGATTGTCAGAAATTATCGAAAGTAATGCTGCACAAATATAGAAAAAGCCTTGTCGAGGAACAAGGTTTTTTCTATATTTGCATCAGGGTAGAAACAGGTGTCTGGAAAAATAGCGGGTAGGCTGTTAGAATAAAAGTATATTGCGCTTGTAATGAGGTGACAGCATGATTGTTGGTGTCGGTATTGATATTATCGAAATTGGCCGTGTGGCGCAGGCTATTAGCCGTGAAGCTTTTATACGCCGGGTGTTTACCGCCAGGGAACGAAGCTATTGCGATGAGCGAGGCGCCCAGCGGGCGGCGTCTTATGCGGCTCGTTTTGCCGGGAAAGAGGCAGTTTTAAAGGCATTCGGTACCGGGCTTAGCGGCGGCAGTCTGCAGGATATTGATATTGTAAACGATGCTTTAGGCTGTCCCCAGGTAGAGCTCACGGGATATTTCGCTAGGTTGGCCGAAAAGCGCAGTATAACGAAGATACATATTTCATTGACACATGCACGGGAATATGCCGCCGCACAGGCAATATTGTGGAGGAGTGAATCAAATGAAAGCAACTACGGCAGCTGAAATGAGAGAAATTGATCAGACCGCGACTCAGCTTTATGGTATTCCAGGCATCGTATTAATGGAAAATGCCGGTGGGGAAATCGCCCGGAAGATTCAAAGCATTTTAGGGGAAGTGCCGGGGAAAAAGATTTGTATTTTTGCCGGTAAGGGGAATAATGGCGGTGACGGGTATGTTGTGGCCCGGCATCTTTTCAATCAGGGGGCCAAGGTGAAGGTGTTCTTGCTGGGCAGCAGCAAAAATATAACTGGCGATGCGAAAATCAACCTGGATATTATTACAAATATGGAGATCAATATACTGGAAATCACCAGTGAACGGGATTGGGATCAGGTAAAAATTGCCGTTGCTTTTGCCGATTGTCTGCTGGATGGAATATTGGGTACGGGATTCCGGGGAGCAATTGATGGCGAAGTAGCACGGGCAATTGAAATCATGAACAACTCAGGACGAGCAATCGTCGCCGTGGATATTCCATCCGGGGTTGATGCGAATACCGGACAGGTTCGCGGCGGTGCGGTCAAGGCTTGTCATACGGTTACGTTGGGACTTCCTAAGCCGGGCTTGCTGCTTTACCCGGGAGCCGCGTATGCCGGTGCGATAACGGTTGCCAATATTGGGCTTCCTTCTTCCTTGCTGCTTGATAACGAAATCAAGCAAAATATGATTACCGCGGCTGAAGTTCGCAATTTACTGCCCCCAAGACAGGCGGATGCACATAAGGGAAGCTGCGGCAAGGTGTTGATCGTTGCCGGTTCACAAGGGTTAACCGGGGCGGCCGCGTTGTCTTCTCAGGCGGCGCTGCGTGCCGGGGCGGGGCTGGTAACGCTGGGAATTGGTGAAAGCCTTCATGATATTATGGAGGCCAAGCTGACAGAAGTGATGACAAAGCCTTTGCCGGAAATAATTAAGGGAGCCATTGGTCGTAAGGCCGTCCCTTATATTGAGGAATTTGCCGGTGAATGCAATGTGCTGGCAATTGGTCCGGGAATCGGACGGCAGGAAGAGACGATGACGGCTGTTCGTGAGTTGGTCAAAAGCGTTTCCTGTCCGTTGGTGATTGATGCGGATGGGCTGCAATCTCTGGTCGGATTTACAGAGATCCTGCCCGATTTAAGCGGTGTGGCGGTTCTTACTCCCCATCCTGGTGAAATGGCCCGGCTTATTGGCTTATCGCCGGAAAGGATTAATCAGGATCGTATCGGCATAGCCAGACAGGCAGCCGGTCAGTGGGGCAGTATTGTCGTATTAAAAGGGGCCCGCACGGTGATAGCTTTTCCTGATGGCGAGGTGTATATCAATACCACCGGCAATGCCGGGATGGCTACAGGAGGAACGGGTGACGTGCTAACCGGAGTGATTGCCGCTTTTATTGCCCAGGGGTTATCCAGTCATGCGGCTGCGGTGGCGGGAGTATATATTCATGGCCTTGCCGGGGATATTGCGGCGCACAACGGGGGAATTGGTCTTACAGCCAGCGATGTCATCCAGGCATTACCAGCAGCAATATTGGGAATTCAGACTGTATAGTATATAAAAAAATTGACATTGATATATATAAAATAATATAATAAAGTTATAAAAAGAGCAGGTTGCTAATTGGCGGGGGTGAAGGCGTGGCGGAACTGAGGCGTATTATGATTAGTATCCCAAATAGCTTGTTGCAGGAAGTCGATGGTATTATTGCCATGGAAAAACTTAGCCGCAGCCAATTTGTACGGGATGCGATGCGTTTGTATATAGAAGATCGAAAACGCAAGGCAGTACGGGACATGATGCGAAAGGGCTATCAGGAGATGGCCGCAATTAATTTGACATTAGCCGAGGAAGGTCTTATGATTGACTCGGATGCATTTGGAATGCCCACCTTATTGGCGGAGCGTGAATAGCAGATGATCGTGAAGCGTGGGGATATTTATTATGCCAATCTAAGTCCGGTGGTGGGATCGGAGCAGGGGGGACATCGTCCTGTTCTCGTGATTCAAAATGATGTTGGCAATAAATATAGTCCGACTGTTATTGTAGTAGCTATTACATCACAGATTTCTAAAGCAAAACTGCCGACGCATGTGGAAGTAAGTGCTAAACAGTATAATCTGGAGAAGGATTCGGTGATCTTATTAGAACAACTGCGTACTATTGACAAGCGGCGTCTCAAGGAAAAAGTGACTCATTTAGGCGAGGAATTTATGACTAAGGTGGATGAAGCGCTGCGGATTAGCATAGGCTTGGTGCAAATTTAATCTAATTTGTCGATAATAGGCGGGCGACTGCCTATTTTAGTTTAGATACATATTTCGCCCGTGATGCGGCTGAGCAGCTGCTTCGACAGATCATAGAAAAAAACCGGGAAGGCGGATGCTTGCCTGGCTTTTTTTTTTATTGTGACAAAGGCTGTGCAGGAAATTGCGATTCAAGCACGAAATATATAAAAACGCGTCGAATTTAAGACATGCAAGACATAGAGGAATTTTTTTGGTTTGCCAGGGGGTGTTCAATTGCAGCGTATTGTTGCGTTTCTTTTCTTGTTGCTATTTTCACTTGTTCCACAGATCGCTTCGGCAAAGCTCCCTGCCGCTACCACACCTATGGCAGTGCCGGCTGCTCAACTGTCTGTGTTAAAAACAGATGCTGCCGCGATGAAAGGGGCTTTGGCAAAACCGGAGCTGACGAATCTTCGCTTCGCCGTTCATAACGATGCAGTTACTGGAGCCAGCCGATTAAGAGTTGTTATCGATGTGACTGGCCCGGTAAAGGTAGACGCTTCCGTTAGTGCATCGCCGGCGCCTCAGCTGACCGTCAATATTAAAGGGGCCGGTACAGGTACGGCCTCCGATTGCCTGCAGCTTGACGGACAAATAGCCCAGCAGGCCACGCTGTCTGCGGTGGAGGATAATAGTCAGGTATTGATTGATCTTCCCAATATGATTGATAATAATGATTACCGGGTATTTACGTTGCCTCAGGATATAAAAGCCAATAAACCTTTCCGGGTAGTTATTGATATAAACAAGCCGGTTCAGTCGGCAAATATTAAATTCACCCCGGGTCTCAGCGGCAAGGTGATAGCTCTTGACCCGGGGCATGGCGGTACGGATTCGGGTGCCATTGGCCCTGCCCAGGTTCAGGAAAAAACAGTTACGCTGGCAGTCGCCCAAAAGGTGCAGGCCCTGCTGGAGCGGGCCGGAGCGAAAGTACTGATGACTCGCAGCGATGATCGGGATGTATTTGCTCCCAACGACAGTGCGGTGGACGAGCTTCGTGCCCGGGCTCAGGTTGGTAATAGCAATAAAGCCGATATTTTTGTAAGTATTCATGCTAATTCGTTTACAAGTCCGGCTGTAGGCGGCACGTCTACGTATTATTATCCAAAATCCGCTTATGACAGGACATTGGCGCAAAGTTTGCAGGACTGTATTGTCCAGACAGACGGCCTGGATGATCGCGGCATTAATCAGGCTAATTTTTACGTTGTTAAACACACAATGATGCCGGCGGCACTGATTGAGATGGCTTTTATCTCTAATCCGAAGGAAGAAAAATTGCTGACAATGCAGCAGTTTCAGCAGAAAATGGCACAGGGGATTGTACAAGGACTGGAACGGTTTTTTGCTCAGGCTTCTAGAATGGGAGGTGGGCAATGATGACGGGGAAAGTGAAAGTGGCCGCGGTTGTGCTGTTGCTGTTAACCGCGTTGCTTGGGGGATGTGCTTCTCCTGCTGCTACCACACCAGCGTCACCCACAGCGCCGGCCGCCGGTGCGTCGCAGCCGGCGGAAACGGCTGCAAACGGAGCGTCTGCTGCGGAGAATGCCGTGCCAGGTACAAATACAATGCGGCTTACAGTCTATCAGGCGACTGCCAATGGAATGTATCTGGTTCCCGATGCACATGTTGTGCCAAAAAATGATCATCCTGCCAGGACGGCTCTGGAATTATTGCTGGCCGGAACTAATAAGCCCAATACGGTGTCCGTCGTTCCGAAGGGGACGAAGGTTAGAAATCTTTGGTTACAGGATCATATTGCCTATGTGGATTTTAATGATAAAATAGTTAAAAATAATACGGGCGGATCGGCGGCAGAAATGCTGTTAGTGGGAGCTATTGTAAATACACTGACTGAATTTCAGGAAGTGCATAAAGTACAGATCCTGGTTGAGGGGAAAAATATTGATACGATTTCCGGCCATATGGATATTAGTGAACCACTGAGCCGTTCCGAGAAAATTATCAAAAAGTGAATGGTAAGAGAACGGACATAAAATGCAGCCGCGTAAAAGACGGCTGCATTTTCTATTATCCTTTCCGCGGCAATGGCAAAGCGTATTTGTGCAGTTTTTTGAGAACGGCAGTGTGGGAAAGACCAAGGGCTTGACCCATCTGCCGCAAGGTATGGTATCGGGTCAGTGCTTTCAAAAGGGCGTCCTTTTCCACTTCGGCGACTAATTCGTCCAGCTTTTTTTCCAAAGGCAGCGGTGCGGCAGCACGGGGAGTATAATCATGATCAAAAATGATATGCTTGGCAAGTAAGATGGTGCCATCGATGATATTGACAGCCCGTTCCATTACATTCTCCAATTCCCGGACATTACCCGGCCAATGGTATTGAGACAATTTTGTCAGGGCTGTTTCGCTCATGGTGCTGACCGGTTTTTGCAGCCGTACGGCGAAACGCTGGAGGAAAAATTGGGACAATAGCGGAATATCTTCGGTCCGCTCCCGGAGCGGCGGAATGAATAAAGGAATGACATTCAGCCGATAATAGAGATCTTCGCGGAATTTTCCTTCCTCCATCATTTTTTCCAAACTGGAATTGGTTGCCGCCAGTACTCGTACATCGACACTAATCTCCCGATTATCACCAAGACGGCGAAGTTTGTTTTCCTGCAGAACCCGGAGCAGCTTTGCCTGGAGGTGGAGTGGTATTTCACTGATTTCATCAAGAAAAATCGTTCCGTGGTTGGCAAATTCAAATAAACCGGGTTTACCGCCTTTTACCGCCCCGGTGAAGGCACCCTCCTTGTAGCCGAATAGCTCGCTTTCCAGTAAGTTGTCCGGGATGGCCGCACAGTTCAAAGGAACAAAGATATTATTGGTTCGCGGTGAGGCAGCGTGAATAGCCCGGGCAAATAGTTCTTTACCGGTTCCTGTTTCGCCCCGGATCAACACGCTGGAATCACCATGGGCAATTGCTTTGGCTATGGATACCACTTTTTGCATGGTTTCGCTGGCGTACAGCATTTCACCAAAGGAGAGACTGGATTGCCCGGTAATGCTGTAGACCATTTTTCGGACTTCGCTGATGTCCCGCAGTGTAGCTACGGCACCAATGATATGGCCCGTGGAATCCATGATTGGCCGGCCGCTTGTCAGGTAATGGCTTTTTGTACGCGGCAGCATAATTTCCCGGTTATTGTAGACGGTTCCTTGTTTGACCGCATCTAAGAGTGGTATATCAGGGGGGAATATTTCAGTGAGAAATTTACCGATTGCCTCTTTTGCCGGGAAATGGACAATTTTTTCGGCGGCGGGGTTATATTGGGTAATATAGCCCTGATGATCAACGGCGATAATGCCGTCGTTGACGGACGCTAAGACGGTCTTAAGCTGTTCGGCTTTTTCCTGGTGCGGCAGCAGTTCGATTTCGATCACATCGATAATTTGAGGAATGCGCTGTAATGCATTGAACAGAATGTGTTTCGTCTCTTTTGAAGAAAGTTCAATTTCCAGATAAGTCGTATTGCGTTCTACTTCCATCCCGGTTATATTAATTTGGTGAGCTGCTAGAATTTGTGAAATGTCCAGTACCAAGCCGACCCGATCAATATTGGGCAGTTTAAAGCGTAAAATGTCCATGGCAATCCTCCCTGTTAGCGCTACTATATGATTAGCTAAAAAATGGGAAAAACCTTTACAGGGTACAACTTTTTTTATCAGGGTGGCATACTAGGAATGCAGGAAATAGTCAGGTAAGGCAGAAATCTATTAAGATTAGTCGTTGCTCTGCCTGGTGGTACTTTGTTTTTAGAATGGAGTATAGTGCTTATGGAACTAAAACAAGTAGGTGAATTTGGCTTAATCCAGTTATTGAAAGAAGATACAATTGCCGATCCCAGCAGTGTG
The DNA here is from genome assembly GCA_039680175.1 of Veillonellales bacterium. NCBI lineage: Bacteria > Bacillati > Bacillota > Negativicutes > Veillonellales > Veillonellales bacterium. The sequence goes on from JBDKTO010000025.1 coordinate 100,322, forward strand.
GTGGTTGGGATAGGCGATGATGCGGCTGTTTTGCTGCCGACGCCGCATCAGCTACAATTGATTACTGCCGATATGCTGGTGGAAAATGTTCATTTTGCTTTACATACTACAACGCCATGGCAGCTGGGCTATAAGGCAATCGGCGTGAGCCTGAGCGACATTGCCGCCATGGGGGGGAGACCGCACCATGCGGTTGTTTCCATAGCTCTTTCACCGGAAACTCCGGCTGAGGTTGTTTTGAACATCTATCAGGGAATGAAAGAGATTTGTCATCAATTTGGCGTCAATATCGTCGGCGGGGATACTGTTTCCAGTCCGGGGGGAATGGTGATTAATGTAACTGTACTGGGTGAAGTGGAACCGGGTAATTTACTGCGCCGTTCCGGGGCTCAGGTGGGTGACCTTGTCGTTGTAACCGGCAATTTAGGAAATTCCGGAGCCGGACTGGAACTGTTATCCCGCCCAGACTGGGAAGAATACGAATTTGCCTGGCCTTTGGTGACAGCTCATCTGACGCCTTCTCCCCAGGTGAAAACCGGACAGATGCTGGCAGCCTTCGGAGCGACCAGCATGGATGATATCAGTGACGGACTGGCCAGTGAGGCCAATGAAATCGCCTCCGCCAGCGGAGTGGGTATGCGGCTGTACAGCCGGCAGATTCCTTTATCGAAGGAAATACGGGAAGCGGCGGTCTTGTTAGAAAAATCAGCGCTGGATTTTGCTTTATATGGCGGCGAGGATTTTCAACTGCTTTTTACAATAGACAAAGATCATTTTAAGCAGATACCGGCGGAGGAACCGGATGTACCGTTGACTGTGATCGGAGAAGTTGTGGAGCGAGGCGAGGGGATTCAATTGATAAACGAACATGGTGATGCCGTTGTTTTGGAGCCGGGAGGCTACAACCACTTCCGCTAGTGCACAACAAAGGCGGATTTTGTGAGACTTGGGAGGAATTGCATGTTGATTTTTAAAACCAATTCACCGGAGGATACATTTTCTTTTGGTCAAAAAATGGCTGGTTTAGTTTCAGCCGGAGACGTTTTTTGTCTGGCCGGGGATTTGGGAGCGGGGAAAACGCTGCTGACGCAGGGAATCAGCGCCGGGTTACAGGTCGGTGATGCAGTAACCAGCCCTACTTTTGCAATCCTGAATGTATATGCGGCTGTTTTGCCAATATACCATTTCGATTTATACCGGCTGGAACATCCGGCGGAACTTACTGATATCGGTTTTTATGAATATATTGAGGGAGATGGTTTGGCAATTATTGAATGGCCCGACAAGTTTCCCGCAGAACTGCCGGATGAATATTTGTGGATTGACATTAAAACCGGGGACAGCCCGAATGAACGGCTGCTCTGCTTACGCCCCCGGGGGGTTCGGTATGAACAGTTTGGTGAGGAGTTGAAAATCATTGCCGGTTCTTGCTTTAGATACAGCCACCCTGGTGTCTAGTGTAGCCTTGGCTGCAGAAGATATCTTGCTGGCTGAAATTACCCTTCAAACAAAGAAGACACATTCTGAAGTATTGATGCCCCATATTGAGCAGCTATTGACGATGGCCAATGTGGCTAAGCGGGATATTATGGCAGTGGCGGTTAGTATTGGACCAGGGTCCTTTACCGGTCTCAGGATCGGACTGGCTACAGCGAAAGCGCTAGCGTATGCTTTACAGATACCCATAGTCGGTGTGCCGACTTTGGCAGCGCTGGCATACGGTTGTCCGCTGCCGGGGACGCTTCTTTCACCACTATTGGATGCCCAAAAGGGAAATGTCTACCAGGCTGTATTTCGCTGGGAGCAGGGAAACCTTCAGACAGTACAGCCGGCTCGGGTTATCCGTTTTTCTGATGTGCTGCGGGAAATGGGCAGTAAGGATCAGCCGGTGCTGCTGCTGGGTGAAGGCGCGGTTATGAATCGCCAGGTGATCCTGCAGGCAGGGGGGAACCTGCTGCTGGCGCCGCCGCATATTATTATGCCCCGGGCAGCCAGTGTAGCCATGCTGGGGCAGAAAATGCTGGCGGCAGGGGAACAGCAGGACGTTATGGCGCTGGAGCCTCTGTATATCCGCCGTTCCGAAGCGGAAGTGCTTTGGGAAAAACGTCATGGAGTCTGTTTATAATGGAATTTCATATACGACCGATGAATCAGGCAGATATCGACGGCGTTCTGTTAGTGGAACGCCAGTCTTTTATTACCCCGTGGTCTCGCAAGGCTTTCGAGGCGGAATGTGAAAATGAGCTGGCGTATTATTTGCTGCTGCTGGAGGGACATCAGATTATCGGTTACGGCGGCATGTGGGTTATTATTGATGAAGCCCATGTAACGAATATTGCAGTATCTCGGGGATATCGCGGTTTAGGACTGGGAAGACGTCTATTGCTGGCGATGATGGCTGATGCGAAAAAACGGGGAGCAGCCAGCATGACGCTGGAAGTGCGGACGGGTAATACCGTCGCCCGCAAGCTGTATACCAGCCTGAATTTTAAAGAGCGGGGAATACGTCCCGGGTATTACAGCGATACTCATGAGGATGCGCTGATCATGTGGCGGGATGCACTGTAAAAAAACGTAAAAAAAGCTGCTTTCGCAGCTAAGGGTGATTGATAGTGTAACATATGCGGAGCCTGAAAATATGTGCTATAATCAAAGGAATACAGCGGCGGCTGAAAATAAACGGGCGGCTGTCATGCCGCCCGTTGGGGAATCTATTGGAGATTGCTTGATTCATACTGCTCGATCATCTTGCGAACCATTTGACCGCCTACACGACCGCAGTCAGCGGAAGTCATTGTTGCCCAGCCCGAGGAACGAACGCGCTCGGCAATACCCAATTCGGAAGCAATTTCAAATTTCATACGGTCCAGTGCATTTTCAGCAGAAGGATTAACAGGTTTATTCGAGCGTGCCATTTCGATCTCCTCCTTTCAGGCGGTTATATCAACGCCCAGTGTTAATGTGCCATTTATAAATCATTTGCATACATGAAAATAATTCAAGTATTTGGGGGCTATCGCATTGACCGACCAATGTCAAGAGAATCAAAGTACAGATTGCTTAGTATTAGGCTTGGAAACGAGTTGCGATGAAACATCTGCTGCCGTTATTCTAAACGGGCGCACCATTTTATCAAACATTATTTCTTCTCAGGTACCATTGCATCAGAAATATGGAGGGGTCGTTCCTGAAATCGCTTCCCGCAAACATATTGAAAATGTTATTCCGGTTTTACATGAAGCCTTGGCCGAAGCCGGGATTTCTCTGTCACAGTTGGATGCTATCGGTGTAACGTATGGTCCCGGTCTGGTCGGTGCCCTGTTGGTCGGAGTGGCGACGGCAAAGGCTCTGGCTTTTTCTGTAAATGTGCCCCTGATTGGCGTGAATCATCTGGAAGGACATATTTTTGCTAATTTTTTAAATCAGCCGGAGCTTGTTCCTCCCTTTGTTGCTTTGGTGGTATCCGGCGGACATACTTCTTTGGTAAAAGTAAAAAACTATAACGAATTTGAACTGTTAGGCCAAACCAGGGATGATGCGGCCGGAGAAGCATTTGACAAAGTGGCCAGGGTTATGAAACTGCCCTATCCGGGGGGACCGCCGATTGATCGGCTGGCAGCGGCAGGCAATCCGGCAGCCATTCATTTTCCCCGGGCCTTAGTGGAGAAAGGTAACTTCGAATTCAGTTTTAGCGGGCTGAAATCCGCTGTCCTAAACTATTTGAACAGTACCGCCCAACGGGGCGAGACAATTTGTGCCGCCGATGTGGCGGCCAGTTTTCAGGCGGCAGTGGTCGATGTACTGGTGGAAAAAACCATGCAAGCGGCTGCGTACTGTAGTGCCAAACAAGTGGTATTAGCCGGAGGGGTAGCGGCGAATACCGGCTTGAAAGAAAGTATGGCGTCAGCTTGTGAAAAAGCGGGAATTCAGTTTAGCTATCCTCAGCCGATACTTTGTACGGATAACGCGGCAATGATTGCTTGTCGGGCTTATTATCAATTTTGTGCCGGCAAGTATGCTGATATGCATCTGAATGCAGTACCGTCATTGCGGCTTAGCGGCACAGCGGTTTGAAATTTTCCACAATGACTTGTGGGAAACGCTTAGCAGATAATTGTGGATTATGTGAATAATTCAAGCCCAGACCGGTAAAGGCAGGAAATTGATTGTGGATAAAGCTGGGGATATTGTTGATAACTTTGTGAATAAAATTTTAAGCGTAATTTAAGTTTAACCTTTCAGGCGAATAACAGGAATACATTACAATAAAGTGGAATAAGAAATGTTTACAGATAAAAAGTGTAAAAAGTCAAAGGCTGGCCTGATACGGTGGGAGGAAACTATGACGGTAGTGGGGAAGTTATGCCGGAATATTACCGCTTTAACGGCGGAACAGATTGCGTTATTGGATAATATCAGTCAAACATTGACCTTAGCGGCTGATTTAGCGCATGCACAAGTCACCGTATATGCCAAAGCCCGCAGTGACAAATTTATGGTGATTATTGATCAGACAAAGCCCAATACCAGTTTTATTCAGTATAAGCCGAATCTGCTTGGTACTACCGTTCACGCAACTGAGGAACCGCTGCTGTGGCGAACGATTACTTCCGGGTGTTCTATAAACGGTCAACGGGAATGGGCTCTGGGTATGTGCATTGATATGCAGACTTTTCCGGTATGGGACAACGACAAAACTGTGATTGCGGCCGTAAGTTTTGAAACAACATATGAAGAGTCAAGGGCCGAGGGGCACGGTATTTTAGTCGATGGGGCATATCGCTTGTTGATTGCCAAAACAAAACCAGCGGAAGCTCATTATTATCGGGCCTTGGCGGCCAGTGACGGAATTATCGTTGTTGATGAGCGGGAAACAATTATTTTTGCCAATCCCCCGGCTGCCAGCATTTATAAGGTATTGGGCGTCGGCCAGCTTGTCGGACGGCGCATTACCGAGCGTAAGATTAACATGCGGCTGGGTCACAAGGCTCATAGCAGTCAAAATCCTTGTGAAACTCAGTTTGAAGTCGGCAATATTACCTTGGAACAGCGGGCCATACCGATTGTGATAAATGATCAGACTGTGCGAACGATTGTTATTATTTCGGATGTCACCGAACTGAAGAAAAAGGAAAAAGAGCTGCTGATTAAGTCGGCAGTGATTCAGGAAATTCATCACCGGGTAAAGAATAATTTGCAAACGATTGCCAGTTTATTGCGCCTGCAGGCCCGCCGTACAGAGTCGGCGGAAGTGAAAGCTGCTCTCAGAGAGAGCGTAAACCGTATTCTCAGTATATCAGTGGTTCACGAATTTTTATCCCAGCAAGACGCAGAATATATTGATGTGGCGGAGGTGGCAAAGAATATTTTGGATCTGGTGATTCAAAATATGCTGGAGCCGGATTTTAATTTACAGACTGTTTTTAACGGCAACACGGTCATTCTTCCTTCCGAACAGGCCAGCAGTCTTGCTTTGGTCATTAACGAATTGATCCAGAATTCCATTGAACACGGCTTCATCGGTCGGGAAGAGGGAATTATCGGCATTGATATTGCAACATTTCCTGACAGTTATCAAATCAAAATATATGATAACGGTATTGGAATACCGCAAAATTTTAATCCCCAGACTTCGAAAAGTTTGGGATTGCAAATTGTCCGTACGCTGATTGAAAGTGATGTCGGCGGCAGTTTTAAGTTGTATGCCGACAAGGGTACGCATGCCTGTATTACAATTCCCCGCAGTGGGAAGGAGGAAGGTAAGCTATGAATTCTTTGCGAATCGTGATTGCCGATAATGAGTCCATTATCCGGATGGATCTGAAGGAAATACTGGAAGAGGCCGGACATACCGTGGTAGGAGAGGCGACCGACGGCTTAAAAGCAGTGGAGCTGGCCAGAAAATATCAGCCGGAACTGGTGATTATGGATATAAAAATGCCGGAAATGGATGGAATAACAGCTGCTAAGATTATTTCCAATGAAAAGATTGCTCCTGTTTTACTGTTAACGGCATTCAGTCAGAAGGAAATTGTTGAAAAAGCCAAAGATTCGGGAGTATTGGCCTATTTGGTTAAGCCGGTTAAAGAATCCAATTTGTTTCCGGCGATGGAAATTGCTTTGTCACGATTCCAGGAATTTGCCCAATTGGAGCACGAGCTGGAAGATGTGAAAAATTCGCTGGAAACCCGAAAAATTCTTGATCGGGCCAAAGGCATTTTGATGGATGCTTATAATCTTACCGAGAGTGAAGCATATCGTCGTATTCAGCAGTATAGTATGAGTAAGCGGAAATCCATTCGCGAAGTGGCAGAGGCCATTGTCAATGCGGCTACCAAAAATCGATAAGCGGGCCAAAAAGATTGGAATCATATCGGACTTTTGTCAGACTGTGATAATACTGGCAGAAGTCTTCGCTGTTTTTATTTTGCAAAAATGAATAAATCAGGAGTAATAAGTAAAAAATACCATAGGACAATAACTAAATTTAAAAAAAATTTCCTAATTCATGATTTTTTTCGTCGTAAGGTCTTGATTTTTTTTGGCAAATTCTATATCATAAATTATGTAATTAGCACTCACTAAACGTGAGTGCTAATAAAACGCTAAATCAATACTACATCATAAAGGGAGGTTACTTTCATGATTAAACCATTAGGCGACAGAGTAGTCATTAAAGTTCTGGAAGGGGAATTAAAAACAAAGAGCGGTATTGTATTGCCGGATACTGCGAAAGAAAAGCCCCAGGAAGGACAAATCGTAGCTGTAGGAACCGGTAAAGTACTTGAAAATGGTCAACGCGTAGCTCTTGATGTAAAAGCGGGTGACAAAATCATTTTCTCTAAATATGCTGGTACTGAAGTGAAAGTAGATGGAGAGGAATATCTCATTGTTAGCGAAAGAGACATTCTGGCAATTGTAGAGTAAGATAGATTTGTTGTCATACTGTCGGCTGCTGCCGGGTACGCTGAGGATCTGGTTAGCAGATGAATCAAAATATATTAGGAGGTATACATAAATGGCAAAGCAAATTTTATTTGATGAAGAAGCACGTCGTGCGCTGGAAAAGGGTGTAAACGCTCTGGCCAACGCTGTTAAAGTGACTTTAGGGCCAAAAGGCCGTAACGTAGTATTGGATAAAAAATTTGGTGCTCCGATGATTACAAATGATGGTGTTACCATTGCCCGTGATATCGATTTGGAAGATCCTTTTGAAAATATGGGCGCACAATTAGTAAAAGAAGTTGCCACCAAAACAAATGATGTAGCCGGCGATGGTACTACTACCGCAACGCTGCTGGCTCAGGCCATGATTCATGAAGGCATGCGCAATGTTGCTGCCGGTGCTAACCCGATGATTCTGAAAAAAGGTATTCAAAAAGCAGTGGATACTTTAGTTACCGAAATAAAGAAAAGCTCTCAAAAAGTGGAAACCAAAGATGCAATCGCACAGGTTGCTGCTATTTCCGCCAGTGACGGCGAAATTGGCGAGCTGATTGCGGAAGCTATGGAAAAAGTCGGTAAAGACGGTGTTATTACTGTTGAAGAATCCAAAGGCATGGGAACCAATCTGGAAGTGGTTGAAGGTATGCAATTTGACCGCGGCTACATTTCTCCTTACATGGTTACCGATACCGATAAAATGGAAGCTGTACAGACCGATCCCTATATTTTGATTACCGACCGTAAAATCGGTGCTATTGCGGATTTACTGCCTGTTTTGGAAAAAGTGGTTCAACAGGGCAAAGAATTGCTGATTGTTGCTGAAGATGTGGAAGGCGAGGCGCTGGCTACTCTGGTTGTCAACAAACTGCGCGGCACCTTTAAGGCTGTTGCTGTGAAAGCCCCCGGCTTTGGCGATCGCCGCAAGGCAATGCTGGAAGATATCGCAATTCTTACCGGCGGTAACGTAATTACCGAAGAATTGGGCCGCAAACTTGACAGTGTTGAACTGACTGATCTTGGCCGGGCTCATCAGGTACGGGTTTCCAAAGAAGAAACCACTATTGTCGACGGTGCCGGCGATTCTGCTGCTATTAAAGCCCGCGTAGCTCAACTTAAAGCACAAATCGAAGAAACTACATCTGATTTTGATAAGGAAAAGCTGCAGGAACGCTTGGCAAAATTGGCCGGCGGCGTAGCAGTTATTCAAGTGGGTGCGGTTACCGAAGTCGAACTGAAAGAAAAGAAACTGCGCATTGAAGATGCTTTGAATGCAACTCGTGCTGCCGTGGAGGAAGGCATTGTAGCCGGCGGCGGTACTACCTTCATTGATGTTCAAGCTTCACTGGATGCTATTCAATCTGAAGGTGATGAAAAAACCGGTGTACAAATTGTCCGCCGGGCAATTGAAGAACCGGTTCGCCAAATCGCGAATAACGCCGGTTTGGAAGGCTCTATCGTAGTAGAAAATGTTAAGAAAGCAGGGAAGGGTATTGGCTTCAATGCTCTGACAGAAAAATATATTGACATGATTGCTGCCGGTATTGTTGATCCTGCCAAAGTGACCCGGTCGGCATTGCAAAATGCTGCCAGCATTGCCGCTATGGTGCTGACTACCGAAACGTTAGTTGCTGATAAACCGGAAAAGGATAACCCGGCTGCTGCTGCCGCTGGCATGGGCGGTATGGGTGGCATGGGCGGTATGGGCGGCATGATGTAAAAAGGTCTTACAACCCCAGTAAATAAGGGATTGTGAATACCTAAAATACATCATTGACCATATTTTGACCACATTAGTCCTAAAATTGTAAGAGGTCTCGCATAAGTTCGCTGAATTTGTGCGCGGCCTCTTTTTTCATGTCCTTTGTCACGTGCAAGTAAATTCTTCTGGTTGTATCGTCATCCGTATGCCCTAGGCGCTCCATGATAGCCTCTAAGCTCACCAGCATACAGCATAGTCAGTCAATTTATGCAAATAAAAATTGACCGTCCTCAAAAAATGAGAAACGGTCAGGTCTCGGCTATTCTCTTACCGGTGTACTCGCTTTATGCACTGCATCCAGCGCGTGGTTTATAACTTCTTTAACTTGGCTTTTGCTTAGTCCTAAAGGCTTTAGCATATTTTTTACTTCGGAGATAAATTTTTGCTCATCAAAATTGATAATCAAAGTATCACCACCTTGCTTTATTATACGTTTTATGTTGAAAGGAGGTGTGATGTGTTTGCATAAAAAAAATCCTTAAGGCTCAAAGGAGGCAATAAGAAGAGAAGCCTTAAGGTCATAAAAAAATTAATATCACTGTGAACATGGGATAAAGTTATGGTAACATTATGTAATGCTTTTGTCAATAACAATGTGAGAAAATATCTTACAAAGAAGTAAGAACTAATGCTAATAATGCGGGTGATAGAAGGATTCATGTAAATTACGGTGCTTTTGTCTCAACGAAAGGTTAATTGTAAAGTTGGAAATATTATGTATTTTACGGGGTGACATGGTGCTATGCTATCACCCCAAAATGAAAGTTCTAATCGAAAAATCAACAGCATAAAAATAAGCATTGAGCATCCTAGCATGAATAAGGATGCTCAAAAATAGAATACTGGTGGTTAGCTAATTAGCTGAGTGATGATGCGTAGGATTATAAGTAATACGCTGTCTGAGACGGTAAGCTTAAACAGTTTCGTCTCAAGACGCATCACGACGGTCACCTCCCTGTATTCAATTTGGGGGCAGAGATGGCAGCTCTGCCCTACCAAAATATATGCGCGCTTGTATAAATTTAGAAATAAAATATATTTTCCCACCGGACAAGCTTCCGGTGGTTTTATTTATGGGGGCGGGAGAGTGGATGAACTCGACAAAAAGGGGATGAACATGCCAGATTGACACGCGAACTGCAGAAATATTGCTGCAGCCGTGTCCAGGGTGCAAGGTGGAAACCAGTCATAATTTCGTCACATTTGACAATTATAATAAAAGCAAGAAAGAGAGGAGGAATATCCCATGAAAAATATTGCTAAAAAATTAGTTGTTTATTCAATGGTAGGTATGCTGCAAATTGGGCTAGGTGCGTCAATGGTTTCCGCTTCTCCTGCCTATGGTTTTGAAAGAGTACAATTTTGTGAGAAACATCAGAATCGAGATATGTCACCTTTGTACCGATATTTCAATAATTCAACGGGTGATCATTTTTACACCACTAATTTTGAAGAACTCGGTAATGGTAATAATGGCTATACATATGAAGGTATTCAAGGGTATATTTTCCAACGACAGCATCCGGGAACGGTTCCTTTATATAGGTATTGGAACAATAATAGCAGAGATCATTTTTATACTACTAATTTTGATGAACTTGGAAATGGCAGGGACGGTTATGCGTTTGAGAGAATTCAAGGATATGTTTACGATCGGCGCCGTGAGAACACGATCCCATTACGCAGATATTTCAATGGTGGAAATGGTCATCACTTTTATACCACGAATTTTCATGAACTTGGAAGGGGCAATGATGGTTATCGGTACGAAGGTATTCAGTGTTACGTTCTCAAGTGATTAATTGCCGCCCATCCTTCGGGATGGGTCGGTAATTAAAAGCCCTATCTCGGTTATAACGCCGGGGTAGGGCTTTTTTATTGCTAAATTTTTGCGGTAGTTCAGTTTGCTAAACTACCTAGCGTAAGCTTTACTATTTTTTCATTTATTTACATATTTACTATTTACAAATAATAATTATCGGTATATAATTTAATCAAGATAAAGATAATCATTATCAATAAATAATAAAGGATGTGTTATATATGAAAGCTGTATTAAATAGATTACTTGCCAAAGAAGAATTACATCTCTGTAATTCCAAAAATATTATGGATTGTCCGGAGTACTGGACTAGATTAGCGGTAATCAGTTAAATGTATGGTTAAGCCCCTTATCGCGTATGCTTTTAGGTGAGGGGCTTAATTTTGCCACATAGTTGTTAATAAGAAAGTGTAATAATAAACGATGATATCGATAAGAGGGGGAGATAAAGATGCAGTATTTGCTATATCTCATTATTTCTGTCAGTGTTACCGCATTATACTATTTACTTCAATATGCGATAAATCTTCCGCCAGAAGAGTAATATACCATTAGGTCGTCTACTTTGAAGGTAGATGGTTTCTAATTTGAGGCTGTTCATGAGTTGAGAAAACTTATGGGCAGCCTCTTTTTTCATTGTTTTTATAGATAGAAGCTAATGGGAAATTAGAAAGAAAATGTAAAAATACCTATGCTTTTTGACCTCAGACTGTACGAATAAATAATAGAAGAATAAATTCTTTTTTTGCTAGGGAGAAGGTGATCTATTAAAATTAAATATTTTTCCCCGATTAAATGACTGTTTTAATGCAGCTTTCAATTTAAAAAAATCTCAATATTAAAAAAACGAATAATGCATGTGTAGCCAAAGCTATAGAATTAAGGAGGTATTTACGTGAATAGTAAATCACAACCAAAATTCGATCGGAATTCGGCTAAGAAACCATATGTTTTAAGTAAGTATAACAGTCAAGAAATTATAAACATTATCCGGCATTACTACGAACTAAAAAGTGCAGCGGAAATAACGGTTGTACAATATGGGCATGTGGGTGGGGGCAGCAATTATGTCAATGGTAAAGACGATATCATGTGCGTTTTGGCGGACCTTGATTATGGCGTGAATGGATTATCAGCGAGACAAAGGGAAGTTGTAATGCTATTGAAAACGGGTTATCTGATTAAAGAAATTAGTAAAATTATGGGCGTCAGGCGGGTGACGGTGAATTTTCATATTCGTCAAGTGGGATTACGCTTAGCCGATTATCTCAATGCCTCACGCATAGGAAGAAGGTGGACAAGGTGAAACGATATTATACTTTGGAAACTCTAGAGGATTTTTATCGATGCCAAGACCCCGGATTGTCAGAAATAGCAGTGAAAGAAAAGGCGAAAAACTTAAAACGGCTGCTAAATACAATGGATATTGGGTGGTCGAGAAGTAACCGTCGCTTTTATCTTCATAATCAACTATATGATTTTTCCAATTTGTTTTAATAAAAAAACTAAACGTAACTGGCGCTGCATGTATGAATAAAGAGTAGGAGGTGAAAAAAATGTTTTGTCCATTACTTAGTATAAAATCCGATAATCCCAAGATTTCTTTTGGTCAATGTATGGAGGGGGCATGTGCCTGGTGGGTTGTCAATAATGGCACCGGTAAATGCGCAATCTGCAAGATGGGAGATTATGCAGCGAAGCAGGAATCACTTTAGAAAGGAGGCAGTAAAATGATTTCAACATTAAAATTAAGCGACATAACCAGCAAATGGCGGGACGCGCTGCAAGCAAGCACCCCGATTCAAAACTTTTGTACAACAAAGTTTAATCAGGCGCCTAAAATATACGTTGGCATTAACGGCAAAAACCTGCCGGCGGCTGCGGACTGCCCGTTAATTATTCTTTATCCCGGAGCAAAGCTGGAAGGCCTCGAGCTGCAGGAATATACCTATAAGCTGACCGTTGGCTGGATCATACTGCGGGATGCAGCCACAACAACAAATAATGTTATAGAATACTCGGGCGTTGCGGAATGCGACCAGCTTGGGCAACTGATCTATCAGGAACTGGCGGGGCTGAATGCAAAAAACCCGCTCAGTGTCGTAGATTACAGTATTGAGCCGTTCGCGTATTATCCCCGCTTTCCCGGACGCATGGACATTACACTGAAAATAACGCCCGTCAACGGTTATAGCGTTGAATATTAAGGAGGTACAACATGGCAAGAGCAAAAGGATACAACTCTCAATTGGCACTTGGTTTTGAAAGCACGTATGGCAAGACACCAGCGACTGTTCAGGGGTACAATATGCCCTTTAGCCAGTCAAAAATTTCGGCTGCGCAAAATCTCATCGAATCAAGCACTATCCGCGGACGTCGTGACAAAGAACAGCCGGCATTAGGCAATATCGATGTATCCGGCAGTGTAGTCGTGCCTTTGGATCAGATTGGCATCGGCTATTGGCTGGCGGCCATGTTTGGCAGTCCGACAACTACCGGTTCCGGCGATCCTTATACCCACGTTTTCAAAATTACCGGCCAACAACCGTCTCTGGCGCTGGAACAGCAATACACGGATATTGCAGCGTATGAATTGTTTAACGGCTGTAAAATCAACAAATTTTCCTTTACCTACGGCGGCGAACAAGAGCTGACTGCCAATATCGATCTAATGGGTGCGAAAAGAACCATTGGAACGGCTCCCTTCGCAGCATCTTTGCAGGATGTCTCGCTCCTTAAATTCAGCAATTTTCAAGGATCAATTGAAGAAGGCGGCTCGCCGCTTGCGATTGTGACCGAAGCCAGCCTTAACCTGGATTGTGGCCTGGACGGCAATACGTATGCAATTGGCAGCGGCGGTTATCGAACTGGCCTGCCGGAAGGATACCTGCAGATTTCCGGCAATATCAAGGCATTTTTTGAAGATGCGGTGCTTCTCAATAAAGCAATAAATAACACCAAAACATCGTTGAATTTTAAATTCGTTAATGGCAGTCACAGCTTGGGCTTTTATATGGAAGAAGCAGTTTTTCAGCAGACTTCACCCGGTATAGATAATGAAAAAGGCATCATCATCACTCTCCCCTTTAAGGCGTTTTACAATAGCGGCGCCAATGGCAGTGCTATTGTAGCAACGTTGATCAATAATTGTGCTTCTTATGCAGTAGCTTAAAAGGCAGAAATTTTAAAGAAACGTTGTAATCGGTTTTAAGAATGTACTGGGACAGCTAAAACCTCATGCCTAAGGTTAAAAGAATTGACCTTAAGTATGGGGTTTTTAAACAAAATGATGGTACTGTCATTCGCAGGCGAAGCGGACCGGAAACGACGAAGAAAAGCGGTTTATTAGTAATGACATGGAAGAGTGGGAAGTGGTTGAATGTCATTTGTTGAGGATATGGTTAATCAATTTATGGTAAATATAGGAAAAAGCGGACAAGCAATCGCAGATTCTATTCGTGAACACGTCCCTACGGAATTGGGGCAAGACCAAATAGTAGACTTAGGGAGCGAACCAGAAGTACCGCAAGGGCAAGGGCAGCCTGATGGATCGGACGGTTATGATAACGAAGACAGCAGCGGTACAACTAACGTTGCGAGCCAGGCTTCCCTACAATCGGTAAACGGAGTGACTGCTTCCGCAGGAGAAGTTTGGTACTATCAAAAGGCGCAAGAATTGCAAGTTCAGCATCCCGACTGGAACCTTGCTAAGCTAACGGATAAAATGTCGGAGTTGATATGGAACAACAATTATAATGCATTAATGAGTGATATCGCCAACAGTCGAACGCCGGAAGAACGGGAGCAGAAGATTAGCGAGCATCAGCTAGAGTTAGACAATTATAAAGATTCGGGAATTGATGTCGCTAATGATATCCAGTATCTAAGAGATAATCAAGGGATGGAAACCTTCAGCTTATTTAATAAAGTAGCGTCGCTGATAAGCAGTTACTCATATGGAGGAGTAGAGGCCCAGTCTATTTTATCTCCGAGCAATACTGCGTTTGACAACGTAGAGTATGCTGCGGATGGAACCTTTACGGAAATAAACCCTGACGGAGTATCGAGTGATGAGGCAATACAACAGAGTGAAGATCGAATTAAGGTGTTTAACGGTATCTGGCAAGAATTTAGTGATTTTTTCAGCAATCCTATTGTGGAAAACCTGCCGTTAATTTTAGGTGGCACGGTTGTTTCTACAGGGCTAGAGCTTCAAAATTCAGCAAATCCATTTGGACTTTCAAAGGGGGCGGGTAAAGCTGGGGATGCAAATGATACACAAGACACTAAGTCAGGCAATGATCCATTGAAATTCAAGTTTGGATATTTTCAATCCGATGGGGCACCGGTTTTCTACGCCACTAAAGATGTTGTCGTTCAGGGGTCGAGTAA